>JANPGA010000117.1:0-13101 GCA_031423735.1 Bacteroidota bacterium
ATGCAACTAATGTTTTACTTTGGTTTAGAAAAATTTCAGAAGCAAATACAAAAAGTAATTTTTATGATCAAACTACTTTGGATGATATGCTTCATTTAAAATGGTTTAGTTTCTGCAACCATTTTTAAGAAAATGCCCACAGAAACTAAACCATTTTAAATGAAGCATATCATCCAAAGTAGTTTGATCATAAAAATTACTTTTTGTATTTGCTTCTGAAATTTTTCTAAACCAAAGTAAAACATTAGTTGCATAAATTTTATCAAATGTATAATTGAGTTTCAATATCGAATAATGTAATAAATACTCTTCATCAGTAGCATTAATACCCAATTTTTTTATTTGTAATTTTTGGCAATTAAACATTAAATCTAGTTGGACATCATTAAACTCATATGATATTTGTCCTGAGTGGGTACGGTACCTTAGCAACACTTCAGGGATATTTGCAAATTTAATAACTTGCGCGGCACGCACCCATAATTCATAATCTTCAGCATGCTTGTATTCATTACTAAAAAAAAGATTATTATTTATGAATTTCATTCTTCGCAATACAATCGTCGGATGAGCCATAGTTGAATTGAAAAGCATTTGCGTCCTTATTTCATTATGACTTAAAACCATTTCAAAAACCTTATTTGAATTTAGTCCAATAAAATAAGAACCAACAACATCAACATCTGGATTCATTTTGAAATAATTAATCTGTTTCTCAATTCTCGTCGGAAATGAAATATCATCGGCATCCATTCTAACAATGTACTCACCACTGGCTTCTCGCATTCCTTCGTTAAGCGAAAAAATTAATCCTTTATTAAAATCATGATGTATACATCTGATCCTTTTATCAAGAAAAGATTGAATTATAGAGTGCGAACTATCAGTGGATCCATCATCAATAATTAAAAATTCAAAATTATTAAAAGTTTGATTTAAGATACTTTCAATTGCATCATTCAAATACTTTTCGGCATTATAAACGGGCATAACGACAGAAACAACTGGAAGCACATTCATATTTACAAAGTTATCCAATTTTCAGGAATTATGTCGGATGTGTTTATTGATTGATCAACAAACCAACGTTTAGGCGCAACGACAATTTTATTAGGATTAGAATTTAACCATGCCGACCACCAGCTAAAAGAACTATTAGCGATAATATTATGTTTACACTTTTGCAGGAGATAAAAATCAAGCATTGTATTATCGTTCAATGCACTAGCATTTATTCCGATTCCATATTCACGAATAAATTCATCTGCGGCCTTAAGATCATCTGAAAAAATATAAATTTTATCAATTTTAGTTTTTGACTTTATTAAATCAATTGCTAACATATAATATTCATTTGGAACTATCCCATGAATTGCATTAACTAATGAATTAGAAAGATAATCACCTTTCCTTAAGTGAATAGATACGGAGTTACAACTATTAATCTCATTAAGTAACGGAAGATTATAGAATTTATCTGCATTTTTCCATTGAAATTCTTTTCTAATAATTGCAGCAACTGATGCAAAATATTTTTCACTTTGCCAATAGCCCTCCAAAATAAGTGGTATTTTCTGATTTAAAAGATTTTTATCGTAACTAAATCCAAACTCTTTATAAATTGGTAAATTTTTAAAGGGAACATTTTTTTTATTAAAAATATGATTGTGAAAAGCATTATAAAATTTCGTCCAGATATTATTTTTACTATACTTAGAAGAAATATTAAAACTAGACAATTCAAATTTACGATTTTTACTATTATCATAAAAACTTGTATCCAGGTATAAGTCGCAATTATTTTTTTTTGCAAAAGCAAGAGCTGCTGCATACTGGAACAATTGATTCCCTAAACCTCCTGATAGTTGAACTTGAACCATTTTACTTTTATTGTACAACACAATGCCAACCGAAACATAATAACTCTGATGATTTGGCTACAGTATAAGAATACTTTTCCAATAACATTTGTAATACATTTATTGACCACAATTGAATTCTATTAGGTTTAATTAAATTACAATTTTCAGCTAAGAAAGGAATTCTTTTTAAATCTTGTGATATTGCTGAAAAATAATTTTCATTAGGAATTAGCTGATTAATTTCGAAACCAAAAAATGGTAGGTAATTCTCATAAAAGAATTTTGAAAACCCAGTGCTAAAATTATAATGCGCAAAGTAAGTCATACTAGAAGATGGAGTAGTTATAATCAATTTTCTGCCAGGTTTTTAAAAGACTTGCAAACTCTTTTATGGCTGAAATAAGATCATGTATATGCTCAAATACTTCATTACAAGATATAACATCAAAAGAACTATCAGGTTGTGGGATTGAAGTTATACCTGAAACAATGTCGAATTTGTCATAGTCCCAAGAACTCATTTGCAAGACAGTTTGTATTCCTTTAGGATCGTAAGCTGCAAAGTCTTGTGAAGTGTAAACTAAATGATCACAGTATTTTCGATATTGTTGTTCATTTGCGCTGGCATCCAAAATCGACAAACCATGTGGTAATTTTTTAAGTTGATTTGCCACCCACTCGATTCTTAATTGCTCATTATTTAAAATCATTTCTTTTAATCTTCTTAATTTTAAAAACTATAAATTTAACATGACGTGAAGGTAATAATTTCATTTACTTTATAAATTGCAATTTATTATTAACCATAATATAATTACAATACATAATAAAAATTTTAATCTTTATCCTCAACAACAAGAATATTTTGAAATAACTTATTCCAAAACAACGTAGAAGTAATTTTTGGAGAATGATTTTTTCGAATATTTAACTTGCCAGAAACTGCAATATCAGCATAATATTTTTGATTATTTACCAAACTAAGTAAGTGACCTTTTAGTTCTTCGGTATTTTTATAAATTAAATAATCAATACCCGAATTAGCTTCAATATTCTCGAAAGCCAATTCTGTTCCAATACCTAAAAGACCACTTGCCAAGGCATGTAATACTTTTCCTTTTGACCCTGTTCCAACATCAATAGGAAATAATTGAATATGCATTAAACTTAAAGTTTTAGCAAAATCATCAACCCAAGCATCAAACTTTACTTGATATCCCAATTTTAATAATTTCTCTGATATGTTTTCAAATCCAGGGCCTACAAAATTAAGATTATAATACTTTTTAAAATCTTCAGCATTATCTACGAACATATCAATAACGCGATCAAGTTCAAATCGAATATAAATTGACTCAACTTGTCCAGTAATTATTAATTCCAATTTTCTACTAGTAGCTAATAAATTTATATTCTCTGAAGAAAGTTCATTATGAGGATGTGGTATAAAATATGCCAAATTTGAATCTGAATTATTATTATAAAATTCTGCATCCATCTTACCTACCATATGTACAGGAATTTTCATCATTGCTGTACTGCCTTCTAGATTTCTATAATTCTTATAAGCCAAGTTCATTTCATTGAGTTCTTGAACATCTTTGGCCAATTTCAGATCAATACATCTAATGTAATGCAATGATGCAGCATCCATACCAGAAATAACTGTTGGAATAGATTTAAGAGGCTCAATCCAATAATACATCCAATTAGGATACAACCATACCAAGTCATAATTACCCTCTTTAATTTGCTTAATTATTTTATTTGGAGGCAAGAAACTTTGAACTACCCCAGGAAAATTTTTAATCTCATTCCTATTTATAAATCTATTAAAAAAATATTTTATTTTGTCTAAGTAGGAGTAAGAGCTACTATTTATTTCATGGCTGGAAGACAAATTTAATTGAGCAAATGAAGACTTAATTACATCTGGTTTAACTTCAATTTGTTTAAAATAAAACAAGTCGACATTTACATTATTAGGTCGATATTTTAAAAGCTGAAAAGGCAAAGAATTAGGTGCTTTATAATTATCACTTACTGGAGGAAATGCGGATATTACTGCAACACGGATAGAAGAACCAGTTTTCATTTTATGATTGTCTAAATGCGTAAATCATTCCAGTACCTTTATTATTTGGTAGTAAGGATAATGCAGAAAATCCAACATCGCTCAAAGATTCTATCAAAGAAGTTGGTCCTTTATCATGCCACTCCATCATTATCCATTCTACCTTATTAATAATTGGTAATTGAACTAACCGACTAACAATTCCATACTCAGCTCCTTCGCAATCAATTTTTAGTCCTATTGGTAAATCATTATTTTTAAAAGTTTCAGTATTTAAAAAATCAATTGTACGAATGATTATTTCTTCTTCAACAATTTTAATATTATTTGAAATGCGATCAGGAATTCCTCCTACACCGACACTTCCTTTCCAATCATAATTGTACTTTAGCTTAAGAACCTCATCTTTTTCACCAAGGCCAAAATTGTTTGGGAAAATTTTTGATTTACTATTTGTATTTAAGGATAAATTTTTCAGTGCTTGATTAAACGTTGGCTTAAACGGTTCGAATCCGTGAATTGAAACAACATTGTCACGTTGAGCAAAATAAAGTGAAGAGAAGCCAACATTCATTCCTATATCTGCAATCACATGAGGTTTATTAAATACATAATTATAAACACCTTCAAAATAAATTTCATATAAAATAAATAAATCCTCTTCGGTTTGCACTTGGTGATTAATTCCATTTATTGAAACATGAAGTTCGGAACCAGACCATTTAAATTTAGCATCAACAACTTCTTTAATTTTTTTAGCATAACCGTATCCATCAATTACAAAATTGCAATTATATAGAATTGGAATTTCAAAATCTAAAAGTGCGAATTTAATAGAATTGGTTGAGGAATTTTTAAAAATCTCATCTGAAGAGATTCCTTTTAAATATAAAGTTTGAGTAAGTTTATCTGAAACCGATATCTTAAGGCGCTTAATTATTCTATTTACCAAACTCATTTATTTTTATTTTTTTAGCAACCTCATTTGTTGAGATTTTTACTTTGATATTTATTAATAATATTTTGTGAATCATTTTCGCTTAACGAAATGCGATTCTTACTTTTGAAATTATTAGAAATATTTATAATTTTTTTCCCAAGCCAAAACAGACTTTTATTTAAAATTCCATTACGGTAGTTATGTATAACAGAAATAAATTTCTCATTATCAAAAGAAACATTTTCCTTGGTTAAGAGATGAATACTTTTACCATCGGTTAACAACTTGCTTCCAGAGAGTTCTGCTATTTTATGTAATGCTTTAACAGAATAAAATGAAACATGCTGCCCGTGGAAAGGGGAGATATAATCCCAATCGTTTGGATTAAGTACAATCGAAGGTTTAATGCTTGTTGTAAAAAAAATTGAATTTGACAATTTGAATAATGAATTAACATCATCAAGTGGATTTGGAAGATGTTCAAATACTTCGAAACTTGTAACTAAACCAAATTGATTTTGATTTGGAAAATCGGATATATCAAAACAGCGAGCGAATAAATTTTTACTAAAAGCATCTGATCGTATAAAATCAAAACCTATATCTCTCATTCTTCTAACAAATATTCCACTTCCTCCTCCATAATCAAGAAACGGCAGATTAGTTTTTGGGAAATATTGATCAATAATTCTAGAAACAATTTCACTATTTGCAATAGGACGAGCAACAGACCAAACATCATAAATACTTACGGCATCTTGGTAAGCTTGTTGTAACCAATAGGGTTCTTCAGTTTGAATAAAATCACATTCATTGCAAAAGTAATAAGCAACATCATGTTGTTCAAGAACTAGAGCATTAAAAATTAAGGTTGTTGAACCTTTGCATATTTTACAATTCATGATGCGCTAAGGTTAGGATCTATTGATCGTGGTTCAGTCCATTCGAATCCAATTCGAACTACTCCAGGCCAAGCTTCTTTGTATAACCCTCTCACGGTATCTGGATGATCGCTATCGTGAGCATGAAAGGTTAGAATATCTGGAAGATATACAGAACGTTTTGAAGGATCATAAAATACTAATTGTACAAGAATAGAAAAATCACCTTCTGCCAATATTCGAGCAGGAATTAACATTGACCGTTTATAAATTCCCGGCTCGTACACATTTGGTTTCCAATCGGCATTAGCGGTAATACAATTTCCTTCTAATGTATAAATACTTGAACCACAAATTAAATTTTTAACAGGTTTTAAAACTGAAAATACAATTTCAACTTCACAAGATTGATTAATATCAATTACACCAATTGTCCGATTGTTTTGAACCAACTTACAACTTAATAGTTTTATTTCGTCATCACCAGGAGCATTTGATAATGTCCAATTTTTTTGATAATCATGATGAGTAATTCTTGAAATATATGCAGGAACTACTTCAAACGTATTTCCTATTAGTTTTACTTCACCATCATGAAGCCAAACAGTTTTTTTACAAAGTTGGGATACTGCAGCCATATTATGACTTACAAATAAAATAGTTCGTCCACTTCGGCTAACTTCTTCCATTTGTCCCATACATTTTCGCTGAAATTCTGCATCACCAACAGCGAGTACTTCATCAATTATTAAGATCTCTGGCTCTAGAAAGGCAGCAACAGCAAATGCTAACCTTAATTGCATACCACTTGAGTAACGCTTTAATGGAGTATCTAGAAATTTTTCTACTCCAGAAAAATCTACTATTTCATCGAACTTTAAGTCTATCTCTTTCTTTCGCATTCCGAGAATAGAACCATTCAAATAAATATTTTCTCTTCCTGAAAGTTCTGGATGAAAACCCGTTCCTACTTCTAACAAACTGGCGATTCGACCACGTGTAATAATAGAACCAGATGTGGGAGGAGTAATTTTGGAAAATATTTTTAACAATGTTGATTTACCAGCTCCATTTTTTCCAATTATACCAATTGTTTCACCACGCTCAACTTGAAAATTAACATCCTTTAAAGCCCAAAAATCTTCGGTAGTTCTTTTAGGTGAAAAAACCGATTGAATTTTATCGCGCAAACTTAAATAAGCTTGTTGCTCATGATCTATAATGAACTTTTTGGATATATTTTTTACTTCTAAAATAGGTTTCATAAATCAAGCGAGATCTGCAAAGTAAGCTTCAGTTTTACGGAAATAATATATCCCAATTACAAAAAAGAAAAAAGCAGAAATTGAACTTAAGAGAATTACGTTAAAGTCTAGTTCTTTTCCTGTTAATGAGGAGCGAAACAAGTTAATTGCTCCAGTCATTGGATTTAAGGCTAATATCCATTTAATCCATGCATGTTTGATCATACTTACAGGATATATTACTGGTGTCACAAATAATAATGCTTGTACTAGAAAAGGAATCACATATCGAAAGTCGCGATATTTAACATTTAAGGCGGCTAATAAACAACCTAATCCGAAAGTACCAAGAGTTACTAAGAAGAGACTAAAGAATAACGAAAAAATAAAATACAAAGGATCAACAGATACACGATACCAAATCATCATTCCAATAAAAAGCAATAATGCCATTAAAAAATCAAACAGCGTAACCATTACAGCAGAAAGTGGAATTATTAATCTGGGAAAGTAAATTTTCTTAATAATATTTGCATTTGTAACCATGCTATTAGCAGCATTACTTAATCCACTAGAAAAAATGTTCCATAACAACAATCCTGCGTATACAAACAATGGATATGGAATACCTTCGGAAGGAACCGCGAGATTTCTACCAAAAAAGAAAGTGAAAATAATCACCATCATAACAGGCTGAATTACTGCCCAGGAAAAGCCTAATACCGTTTGCTTGTATTTAACTTTTATATCTCTCCACGTAAAAAAATACAAAAGCTCACGACTTTTCATGATCTCTTGAATTCCCAAACTGGTTTTTCGTTGAGGCTTAATTTCAAATTCGAAATCTGCTCCCATTTTAAATATTAATCATAATTATAAAATTTATGCGAAATTAAAGAGTTTTATCTCCTTTTCCTTTTAAAAGGCAAATAAGAAATAAATCATTTCAATTGCAAAAATAGAAACTGAATCGACATAGATTAACTTGTTATTTGAATACTGAAATTTATACAAAATAATTATCATATATTGCTCATTAATAAATAGTTACTATGCGTGATTTTTATGCTTTATTCCCAAATCTTTAATTATTTTGGAACTTCATCAACTTTTGCATGAGAAAATTAGTGCAGGTTTGATTAGAATCCTTTAGATTTGACTTTCCATCTGCGTATTTGCAGCTATGAATAAAAGCCAATCACCTGACGTTTCAATCGTAATTCCACTTTATAACGAGTCCAAAGTTTTTAAACAACTTACGGATCGTTTAGATGCTGTAATTAATTCCCTTCCATTTACTTGTGAAGTAGTTTTGATTGATGATGGAAGCAAAGATTCAACTGCATCCCTTATTCGTGAAATTTGTTTGAAAAATGCAAATTATTTAGGCTTAATACTAAGTCGGAATCATGGGCACCAATTAGCCTTGAGTGCAGGTTTGGCAAATACTAGAGGAACAAAAGCAATTATGGTAATGGATGGTGATCTTCAAGATCCCCCAGAACTCATCGCTGACTTTTACAAAAAATTAAATGAGGGATTTGATGTTATTTATGCAGTTCGCAGAAAAAGGAAAGAAAGTTTATTAAAAAAATTAGCCTATTGGTCATATTATCGTTTACAGCGATCAGTCAGTAATTTTAATATCCCTATTGATAGTGGTGATTTTGGGATGATCAGTAGAAGAGTTGTTGACCACCTAAATAATATGCCCGAGCAAAGCCGTTACCTAAGAGGTATGCGATCGTGGGTAGGTTTTAAACAAATTGGTCTAGAATACGAAAGGGATGCTAGGGCTGCTGGGGATAGCAGTTATGGCTTTCGACAACTTCTTGGACTTGCATATAATGGCATTTTTAATTTTAGTGAATTTCCAGTAAAATTTATTACACGAACAGGAATTTATTCGATACTACTTTCACTGATTTACCTTGGTTATGTGGTGATAAGAAAAGTACTATATAATGATGTACCAGCTGGTTTTACAACTTTAATTATAGCAATTATCCTTTTTAGTGGCGTACAACTTATTTCAATTGGATTGATTGGTGAATATGTATTAAGAATTTATAATCAAGTTAGGAACAGACCTTTATATGTAGTTGATAAAAAGATTATCGACAAAGAAGAACAAAATGGATAATCAATATTACAAAGAGTACTATACACTTGAACGTAACCATTGGTGGTTTAAAGCAAGAACGCTAATACTTACGGAGCAAATTGCAAAAATTGCAAATGGCAAAAAATTAAAAATTTTAAATGTTGGAGCTGCCACTGGAGGCACAACAGAGATGCTTTCAAAATTTGGTGAAGTTACATCTGTGGAATATGAAACCGACTGTTGTCGATTTTTAAATGAAGAACTTCATATTCCTACAATAGAAGCATCAATAACTGAATTACCTTTTCAAGATAATACTTTTGATTTAGTTTGTGCATTTGATGTTGTTGAACATGTTGCTGAGGATCAACTTGCAATTAACGAATTAAAACGAGTAACAAAAAAAGATGGAATTGTAAGTTGTACTGTTCCCGCGTTTATGTTTTTATGGAGTAAACATGACGATGTAAATCATCATGAAAGAAGATATACTGCTACAGGTTTTAAGAAACTTTTTGTAGGTTCAGGAAAAATTATTTATTCAAGCTATTTTAATACAATTCTATTTCTACCAATAGCAGCATTTAGATTAGTATCGAAATTATTGCCAGAAAATTTTATGAGAAAAGGAGCTGGATCTGATTTTACACTTGGGGACAACAAAAGTTCTGGAAACATTCCATATAATTTAATGGCATCAGAAAGATTACTGATGAATAAAAATATTTCATTACCATTTGGAGTATCGTTCTTCTTAATCTGGAAAAAATAATGATAAAAGAAATTACAAAGAAGAATAAAAATCTACTATTTGGAATTATTCTTTTAGGATTAATATTTAGAATACTATTTGTACTTGTAGGTGCCAAATTTTATTATGGTACTGAAAATTTTATGGCACAAGGAGATACCTTAAGTTGGATTAATTCATTCATTAATTTATACTCAACAGGAACCTATACTTGCAATATCGGAATTGATAACGCCATGTTTTTCCGCCCACCAGGTTATTCTTTCATAATGGGAATTTTTTATCTATTGTGTGGTCAAAACCAAGAGCTTTCATTTAAAGTACTTGCTTGGTTTCAAGTTTTATTGGATACAATAGCGATTGGGATGATATTTTCAATTGTGAAAAATGCAGGAGGAGCAATTAAAACTGCTTTAGTAGCTGCATTACTTTATGCAATATATCCATTTATTATTGTTTGGAATCCGGTGCTATATGCAGAACTATGTAGTGTATTTTTTATAATTACTTCGTTATATTTTATTTATTCAAACAAAAAACACAACTATCTCTTTGCAGGAATTTTTATTGGCCTTGCAGTACTTACACGACTTCAGTGTATATTTTTATTTCCGTGGATGATGTGGTTAGTATGGAATAAAACTGGTGGCAAGAATTTTATTAAACAAGGTTCATTAGCATTTCTATTAAGCTTTTCTGTGGTTTATGGCAGTTGGCCTGCGAGGAATTTAATTTTTCATAATCGAATCATGTTTGCTCAAGATTTAAGAATTGGAAGACATTGGTCGCCTGATTACCTTTCGTTTATGTATTACATATTTGCAATTAAAACTGATCATCAACCACAGTATCAGCAGATAATTGAAAACAAAAAAGTAGAGTGGCCTCAAGAAGCGTATTTAATGCCTGGTGATTCGGCAAAACTTGATACGTTAATTCAATTATGCAGAACTTGTGGAACAGGATTTAGTTTTTTTAAATATTATTCTGGCAATGCCCGTGATACAGTTATTCCATCAAACAATTGTGATAGTGTTATTGAAAGTGGATTTAATCAATTAATAGCAGAACAAAAAAATAATAATAAATTAAATTATTACCTATATACTCCTTTAGGAAATCTTAAAAAGGCTCTTTTTAAATTTAGTTTATATGGCAACAAATCAGCGATTGTAAAACTTGCTGGCTCTACCCTATTTGTATTTAGATCATTTATGATTTTCCTTGGTCTCTTTGCTATTTTCCTTAATTATAAACATAAATGGATTAGTACTTCTTTGTGCACAATGATATTATTATATTTCATTAGTTGGTACTTCTATATATGTTTTAGCTATCGTAATATGGAAATTAGGTATTTATTGCATTGTGATTTATTGTTATTGATTCCAGCTGCAGGCTTGATATCTTCTTTCTTTAAAGATTCAAATAAAAAAATAGTTTCTTAGTACTTTTAAACATGAAAGTCCCTGTATTTTTATTTCATCGTGTATCAGAAGAAAAGGATTCATTATGGCCACCAATGACTCCCCAATTATTTGAAAAAATAATAAAATTACTTTCTATAAGATATACTATTAAAAGTATTGAAGACTTTTTTTTGAATCCACATGAAAAAACATCTAAACCCATTGCTTGTATTTGTTTTGATGATGGTTTCAAAGACAATTTAGAGTATGCTGCACCAATACTATTAAAGTATAAATGCCCTGCTTCATTTTACGTGGTTAGTTCGTGTATTGATAATGAATTACCAACTTGGACGTATGAATTAGATTATAGTATTTCCAAAACCTCCATAAAAAAAATATCATTAAAAGGACTTGTACCAGAAAACTTAGAATCAACAGTTTTGGATTCTCAATATGAAAAAGAACAATTTGCTCGTAAGTTAAAGCCATATTTAAAAACCATAAATGATTCGTCCAGAATTTTAATTTTACAAGAATTAAAAAAACAAATGAACGATATTTCTATTCCAAAGTCGATGATGAATTGGAAAGAAGTTAATCAATTACATTCTGCTGGATTTATTATAGGATCTCATTCTGTTACTCATCCACTTTTAGGAAAGCTTCAAAATGAAGAGGAAATCAGCAAAGAATTACTTTTTTCTGGTCAGCGCATAGAGCAACAAATTGGAAAATTTCCTGTTACAATCTCCTACCCTATTGGATCGTATGATGAACGAGTAATGCGAATAGCAAAACAAGCTGGATATAAATTGGGACTTGCAGTAGAACAAAAATTTGCAGATACAATTACTGATTCACTTTTTGCAATTCCACGTGTTGAATTATATCAAGAAAATTGGGTAAAAACACAATTTAGAATGTCAGGATTATTGGGAAAAGTTAAAATGATATTAGGACGATGAAAGATCATGGTATCATACTTCTGTGTGGCAATGCTCCAAATCAAAGGGCTCTGGCAAATAAAATAGCAAAAGCGTATTCGCTTAAAGGTATTGTAATAGAAACTAATCTATCTAAAAAGAAAATAAAATTCAAGCAGTATGTACATAAAATTGCAAGCAGACTATTTTTAAACAAACTCAATTCTGCTTGGAATTTTATGATGGGAAAATATAGACAAGAGTATCCTGAATGGCCAAGTTGTGAAATTTTAAATACTAATAATATTAACTCGAAGGAAGTACTTGATTTTTGCAAAAATAGCAATGCCGATTTATATATGGTGTCTGGGACTAGGATAATCAAAAAAGAGTTACTTACATTATCGCCCAAATTAGGAATTATAAATTTACATACAGGATTATCTCCTTATGTAAAAGGTGGTCCGAATTGTACAAATTGGTGTTTATCGACTAGCGATTTTCATTTGATTGGTAATACTGTAATGTGGCTTGATGAAGGCATTGATACTGGTAATTTAATAAAAACAGATTTTGTAAGTTTTACTGGCGATGAAGATTTAAATGGAATTCATTGGAAAGTGATAGAGCATGCTCATACGATTTATCTTCAAACAGTAGGATTGATTATAGATCATAAAAAAAACAAGCCTGGAATAGTACAATCAACAATTGAGGAAGGAAAAACCTACTATAATAATATGTGGAATTTTAAGGAACAATTTAAAGCAATACAGAACCTTAAAACGTTTAGAAAGTTTGTTAAAAGTGGCGAAATGGAGAAAAAAAGGGAAACAATCAGTATTGTTGAATAAGAATAACATAAGATTTTACTATGATATACTTTCACAATAATTACATTTGCATGGAA
>JANPGA010000118.1:0-6380 GCA_031423735.1 Bacteroidota bacterium
TTTATAATTTTAAGAGATTACCTTAATGAAATTCCTAACTTTAAATATACTATTGATTGGATGTCTTCATTTCTTGAAGGTGAATTAATAATTTTGGAAAAGAAATTTGATCTAATTTTTTTCGACTATTTAATTGGATTACAAACAGGTGTTGACCTGTTAAAAAAAGTTATTCCTTCAGGTCTAACCACTCCAATAATATTTTTAACAGGGAAATATGATCGCAAAATGGACCTTGAGGCAATGGAGGCTGGGGCTTCTGATTATTTGTTAAAATCTGCCATTGATCCTGAAAAGTTAGAAAGAAGTATTCGTTATACGCTCAATAGAAATAATACTATACAAGCTTTAAAGGAAAGTGAGGCACGATTTAGAAATATTTTTGAGCGATCAAGAGATATGATTTATGTAACAGATGCACAAGGGAATATCTTAACAGTAAATGAATCAGCAACTCGGATATTTGGATATAGTAACGAAGAATTTAAGAAAATGAATGCTAAGGACTTATTTTTAAATTTGGATGATCATAAATCATTTGTAGAATCTATAATTAAATTCGGCATTACTTCAAACTATGAATTATCTCTTAAGCATAAAAATAATACTACTATATTTTGTATTGTTTCTGGAAGTGTTCAAAGAGATGGAGTGGAGAATAAAATTAATTATCAAGGGATAATTCATAATATTACAAGAAGAAAAAAAGCAGAGAAGGAATTAATTGTAGCTGAAAAATTAGCTGTAACAGGAAGAGTGGTACGAACTTTAGCTCATGAGATAAGAAACCCACTAACAAATATTAATCTTTCAATTGATCAGTTAGAATATGATAATGAAAACGAGGAACTGAGTATCTACTTCAATATAATAAAACGAAATAGTAATAGAATTAATGACATTATAAGTGAATTGCTCCAATCGTCGAACCCAGCTGAAATAAATAAGAAGCCAACTTCCATTAAGACTTTATTAGAGGAAACATTATCATTAGCAATTGATAGAATTACTTTAAAGAATATTAGCGTTGAAAAAAATTACGAGAATGATATTTCAATTGTAATTTTAGATGCAGCAATTATGAAAGTTGCTTTGTTAAATATTATTGTCAATGCAATTGAAGCAATGCCAGATTCAGGAGGTGTATTGAAGATTCATACATTCATAGAAGAAGATAAGTGTTATATAAAAATAATGGATAACGGTTCTGGTATAAGCAAAGAAAATATTGGTCAGTTATTTGAACCATATTTTACTGGAAAGGCCAATGGAATTGGTCTTGGATTAGCAACCACTCACAATATTATAGGATCACATAATGGTTCGATTGAAGTGGAATCAGAATTAGACTCAGGAACCCAGTTTATTATTGGTCTTAATCTAGAATCTCAATAATGAAAATACTTATAATAGAAGATGATTGGGATGTGCTTTACCTTGTTTCTAAAACAATTGAACAAAATGGATATTCTGTAAGTATTGCATCTACTATTGAAAAAGCCAAGCAACTTTTTTTAATAAATAGTTATGATTTAGTTATTAGTGATAGTATGTTACCACATTTTTAATGATTTTGAATTAGTAAGTATTTTTAAAGAAAAGAATAATATTCCAATAATTTTATTATCAGGAATTAATAAGGATATTAGTAAAACTACAATTACAAATGCCGATGCTATTTTATCGAAGCCGTATTATGGAAAACAATTGATTAATTTAATAAAGGAAAAGCTTACTCAATATTATCCGGAAGTTTGTTAGGCATTAATTTCATAATTGCAATTTTTTAAAAGGAATTATTTTTTTGCATTAAAATAAAAGGGCGCTCCTCATTAAATATTGAATCACTAATTAAAAGTGAGTATTGTTTTGCTCGGCTTTTTTCTATAATTATAATGTTGGGGTGGTTATTACCCAAAAAAATACGGGCATTATTTTTACATCAACTAATTAAATATGTGAGTTATGTCGGATCAAAAAGATGAGAAGGAACCTACTTCCCAAATAATTCCCTCAGGAAAACAGCAGGAAACGGGTTTTACACGGTTTGTTAAAACAGACGATGTAAATCCTGATATAATTAAAGATGCACGGATAAATAATCTTCAAAATAATTTAGATGAAGTTGTAGATGGCCAAGCGGAGGATACAGTTTATAATAGTTTTATTCATCCATCCGAAAATAATGAAAAGCAAAGTATCGAACCTATAAATGATTTGAAGCAAGCTATTGATGATCAAGAAAAAATATAATTTTAATAAATAACCCAAATTACCATGAAAAAATTACTGTTTGCAATCCCTGTCGCTATCATAATGACCATAGGATGCAATTCAAAGCAAGAAGAAGTTGATAAATTAACAAGAACCGCTGATTCATTAAGAGCTGAAACAGAAATGCGTGATTCTGTGCTTGGAAACTTTCTCGAAAGTTATAATGAAATTCAAGTAAACCTTGAAGCAATCTCAGGTAAGCAAAATAAGATTGAAGGAACCATGGATAAACAAGGTGAACTTACGTTGAGTAAAAAGGAACGTATTAACCAAGATATAAATGATATTAATATTTTAGTTCAACAAAATCATGCAAAAATTGCCGAACTAACAAAAAAACTTAAACGAACCAATAGTAAAAACTCTGAGTTACTAAAGACTATAACAAATTTGAATGATCAATTAACCCAAAAAGAAGCAGAGTTAGCCGACTTAAATACTAAGCTAGAAGGTTTAAATATTCAAGTAGTGCAATTAAAAACTACTGTCGATACTTTGAATACTGTTACCGCGAGTCAAGCAGGAACTATTAATGATCAAACATCGAAACTACATACTGCATATTATATTATTTCGGATTCAAAAGATTTAAAGAGTAAAAATATTATTTCTAGTTCAGGAGGATTTTTAGGGATGGGTAAAACACAACACTTCGATCCAAAATTCAAAAACGAAGATTTTACAAAAATTGATTATACTCAAACATTAACAATAAATGTAGATTCCAAAAATGCTAAGATGTTAACTTCTCATCCAGGAGGATCATTTAGCATGGAAAAAGACGGCGATGGTAAATATACCTCTATAAAAATTATTGAACCAGAGAAATTTTGGAGTATCAGTAAATATTTAGTAATTATTAAAGGTTAGAATATTTTCTGCTTTTACAAAGAGGTTTGGTAACAGGCCTCTTTGTTTTTTTATTTTTGTTGAGTATTAATTCTTCGATTGATTACTAGTATTTGGTGAATTCGATTAGGCGAACTACACATTATATACAATTGATTTTAAATGGATAAGGCATTTTCTTTCGTTAGGATTAACCATTAAGAATTTCCACTTTTTAATTAAAACTTTTTACCTTGAAAGTTGTTATTTATGGTGATTAAGGTCATAGGGTTTCAAGAACAAATTAGGTTTTTGTACCTTTGTAAATCAACAATTTAATAAATGAATATTGCCATTAACATTATCGCTTTAGTAGCTACCTTCTTCTTTATGGAATTTGTAGCTTGGTTCACGCATAAATATGTTATGCATGGTTTATTGTGGGTATTGCATAAAGATCATCACCAAACCGAGCCAGGTTTTTTCGAGAAAAATGATGCTTTCTTTTTAATATTTGCTGTTCCTAGTATGATTTTGATAATGCTTGGAGTTTTAAATGGAAACGATATTCGATTGTTTATAGGAGTTGGAATTGCTCTTTATGGTTTTGCTTATTTTATGGTTCATGATATTTTTATTCATCAACGATTTAGGATTTTCAGAAAAAGTGAAAATATTTACATGCGAGCTATCCGTAAAGCGCATAAAATTCATCACAAACATTTAGGCAAAGAAGAAGGAGAATGTTTTGGAATGTTGCTTGTCCCATTTCGTTATTACAAGGAAGCAAAAGCATCAATAGAATTGAACGAACGTTAAACTAATTATCTTAGAAATTATTTTTCAATATATTCTATTTTTCTCTTTGCACGCGACATTCCTCTATTCACAATAAAAACCCCTACCAAAGTTACAACCATTGCAATGATTGTTCTTTTACTTACTGGCTCTTGTAATAATACCCATCCTAACCATAGTGCAACAATTGGGTTGATATAGGCATAAACCGAAACCATTGCAGCAGGTAAATGATTTAGTGCATAAACAAAAAGGCTGTAACCAATGATTGATCCCGCAACAATTAAATAAATCATCGAATACCATCCTTCAGCATTCGAATGCATAGATGATAATTCTCCACGAGATAATCCAATAGTTGTTGTTACACATCCTCCAATTAACATTTGTAATCCCCCAGTTAAAATAGGATTAATACTTACTGGATTTTTTTTCATGTGTACCGATCCTAATGAACCATTAATCACTCCGGCAACTAATAAAATTACCCCTCCAATATATGCAGCATTTTGTAATAAAAATAATTGCTCATAAAAAATCATTAGCTGACCAGCGAAACCAATCAATATTCCAATGATTGCTAAAAATGGAGTTTTTTCACCTGGATTCCAAAATCGTGTAATGATAACAATCCATAAAGGGAATGCGGTATTTACTAATGCCGCTAATCCACTGGGAACAGAAACTTCTGCAATACAAAGAAATAAATTTCCACCTACAAATATTAAAGTCCCGCTAATAGCAAGTTTTTGAAACTCACTTTTTGTTGGCCATTTGGTTGTTTTCTGTAATGCAAACGTTCCAAGAATTAATCCTCCTGCAATGATAAATCGTATTCCTGAAAATAAAAATATTGGAAAATGTTGAACTCCAATTTTTATTGCCAAATAAGTTGTTCCCCACAAAAAGCATAAGCCTACAAGTGCTCCATATGGTTTCCAATTATTCATCGTTGCAAAGTTAAGATATAATAAAAACTATAATCAATTTAAACTGCGAATATGATTTAACAATATTAAACCAATTGTGAAGCTACTTGCCGTTTTACTATTTGTTGTGAAGTATACCACGATGCAGCAAAACCAATTGTAAATACGATGATGAATACAATAAAGAAGTCTTGATATTCCATCGATACAGGATATGCATCAATAAGAAAACTTCCAGTAGTATCCAACTTGAGAATTCCAAACGTTTGTTGTAAAGCACAAATGATAGCACCAAGTATCATCCCGATCATTGCACCTCCTATCGAAACTAACAAACCTTCTAATAAAAAAATAGTTTGAACTAATTTTAAAGAAGCTCCTAGGTTCATCAAGATGGCAATGTCTTTTCGCTTATCAAGAATAAGAATACTTAATGTTCCGAATAAATTAAACGCTGCAATTAATAAAATAAATCCCAGAATTAAATAGACAGCAAACTTTTCAGATTTTAATATTTTATAGAGAAAGTCATGTTGCTCTAATCTGTTTTTTACATCAAAATTATTTCCAACTATTTTTTTAATTACAGAAATTACTTCTTTCTCATCATTTCCTGTTGCAAGTTTAATTTCTAATGAGGAAACACCTTCATAGTTTTCAGTTAACTCACGCATAAACTGAATGGGTACTATAACATATTTACTATCAAAATCCTGTTGAATAGAAAAAACTCCAGAAGCAGAAATATTCCTTTGTGAAAAGGCAGCAGTAGGATCCGTGATTGCTGTAGAAGCATCTAAACCTTTTTTAGGCATAAACACAGAAACAGAATGTAAAGGATCCTCTAAACTTAATCCTAATGAATATGCAATTTGACCTCCTAAAAGCATGAAGTTTACAGAATCTTTTTGCAAATAATAAGACCCATCTACAATTTTAGTAGCAAGATCACTAGTTTTTACAAATGAAGCATCAACACCTTTTACCGTAGCAATATATTGATGTTCACGATAACGTAAAAGTGCATTTTCTTCTAAGCTATACGTTACTGCTTCAACAGCTTTTAAATTACGAATAAGTGAAACAGATGCTTTCTCAGGCAAAAAAGTTTTCCCTTCTTTTGGAGTAATAACTATATCAGGATCGAAACTATTGTAAAGTTCTAAAACAAGATTACCAAAACCATTAAATACCGAAAGCACAATGATCAAACCCATGGTACCAATGCTAACTCCTATCACACTCATCCCACTAATCAAATTGATCATGTTATGAGACTTTTTCGCAACAAGATATCGCTTTGCAATTTTCCAGGCGAGTTTCATTGTAGAGAAGACATTTGTAAAATGATAGTGTTTGAAGAGTAATTTTTTTTCTTTAAGTAATCATAAACCCGTTGCGGATTGGCATCAAGATTATTTCCAAGCTTTAACTATCAATCCTGTTCCTGTAGGATGACTCATCGACACATCAAACCAATTAAGAATATAAGAAATTGGATAAGCAATGATGTAATAAAATGGCAACACGATAAAGAATAATTTAGTAGCA
>JANPGA010000119.1:0-8555 GCA_031423735.1 Bacteroidota bacterium
TTCCACTTTCAATTATATTGTTAGTTACAAGTCATTGGCTATATCCTTTGGTTTTCAGAACTGATTTTCAAAAAAGTGCTGAAATATTTAACATTTACCTTCTTTTGGTTATAAGTAGAGTACTTTTTCCCCAAACAGTCATTTTAGCTCTACAGAGGACAGAAGTGATTTTAAAAGTTGCTATATTAGAAATTATTATAAATATTTTCGCTAGTTATTTTCTGATGTTAAAATTTGGAATGATTGGAGTAGCATTTGGGACTATAATTGCTTTTTCCTCAGAAAAGGTGTTGTTAATCTTAGTGTTACATAAAAAAAACCAAATTCCAATTTCAAAATATTTGGACATAAAAAAGTGGACTTTTTATTCTTTAGCCTTACTAATTTGCTATTACTTTGTTGAAAACTTTCTTTATTAAAAAGTTCCTTTAGATCGACTTAAAAGTTAATAATTCTTAGATTTGTCCATTAATTAGTAAAATCTGACAATTGGCATACTTTATTTAACATAGAGTTTATTACTTTTAGCAAGTAATTCTATCAGGAGACAAAACATTAACAAAATAACAAAACCAAAATCCAAAAAACATGAAAAAACTAATACTTTGCGCGCTAGCATTAGCAACCACAGTTGGAGTTATGGCACAAGGAAATCGCCAAACTCAAAGAGAAGCCCTTTCAAAGGCTCAATTATCAGTAACTAAAGCTACTGAACTAACTTCAATTAATAGTACACCTACATTATACAAAAAGCATAACGCTGGTACTCCTAGTAGCCAAGTTGTTAATTTTGTAGCAATCGGTGGTGCATCAAATTGCAATGGTGTAGCATTTACCGCAAGAACTCCACTTTTTGCTCATCCTGCAATCAACACAATTGCAATGTTTCACAGAAATAACCAAAATGTTTTTGGAGGAACTAGTGGTCAACTACGTTATGATTTATCGACTGACGGTGGTGCTACATGGACATCAGACAATGGACCTATTTATGATGCATCAGGTGGAGCAGTTGCACCTTTTGCAAATGCTCGTTACCCACAAGGAACTATTTACAATCCAATTGGAAATACAACTCCATCAAGTGCTTACTTAAGTTTCTTTGCACCAACATTAGCTGTTCAAGGTGGTGGATTATGTGGAAATGCTAGTTCATGGGGAGGTCATACTCATGGATCAGTTTCTGTTGCAGGTGGAACCCCAGTTAAATCAGAAGAATTAAGTTTTAATTATTTAATAGCTGATGCTACTGCTCTTAACACAAGCACTAACGAGCATTGGGTTGTAACTCAAGGACAAGATATTGGTGGTGACATTGCCGCTTCTTGCGATTATTTAGATTATATTATTGCTGGTAAAGGAACATGGAATGCAACAACATTTGAATATAATTATACTTATCAAAACTTACCAGCACCAGTTGAATTAGGTGATGGAACTCGTGGTAAAATGATGGATCAAACTCGTATTGCTTTTGGTCCTGATGGATTAACTGGATACATTACTTACATTGGACATGAATCATTTGTTGATCAAACAGATTCTACTCGTTACCCTGTAGTTTTCAAAACAATTGATGCTGGAGCAAGTTGGACTCGTGTAGCTTCAATCGACTTCCAAGCAATTGATGCTGTATTAGCTACTGGTGGTATTTTAACTGTTGGTTTTGATCATAACATCTCTGTTGATGCAAATGGCAATCTTCATATTGTTGCTGCAATTATTCCAATTGCATCTACTGGTGGTTACACTTCATTTAACACTTCTGTTGTTGTAATTTATGATATCTATACGACAGATGGTGGAACTTCATGGAAAGCGCAAGAATTAGCAAGACCACAAACTTTTATTGGTGATTACCTAGTTGGTACTACAGTTACTTTAGAAGAATTTAACCGTCCTCAAATTTGTCGTTCTTTAGATGGTACACATTTGTTCTTTACTTTCTTTGATACTGATTCTACTCTAAATGCTCAAAATATTCAACCGGATGCTTATGTAATTGGTTACAATACAACTCTAGGTTTATGGAGTACACTTACTAACGTAACACTTGGAACTTCTGCAGATGCATTAATGAATTTTGGAACTGTTGCTCCTCTTGCTTTAGCTGGATCAGCTGCTGGTTGTTATAATATTCCAATGACAGCTGCTATAATTTTAACTGATGTAAGCAGTGCGATTGATTTCAAATATCTTCAAGGTGTTGAAGTTTGTGATGCTGAATTCACTGTAGCTGGAACTCCAATCAATCTTGTAAACTCTGCTGTTGGTGTTCAAGAAAATTCTGCTAAAAACGTTTCTGTTAGCAATAATTATCCAAACCCATTCACTGGCGAAACTCGTTTTGATATTAACTTAAAATCAAAAAGCAACGTAACTATTGAAGTTTACAATGTTCTTGGTAAAGTTGTTAAGACTATCAATGCTGGTGATTTAAACACTGGTGCTCATACTATTAAAATTGATGCTTCTGGTCTTTCTTCAGGAATGTATACTTACACAGTTACTGTAGGTGCTGAGAAATTAACAGGAAAAATGATGATAAAATAATCAATCATTGATACAGTCATTTTTTAAAAAGAAAACCCCGCAATTGCGGGGTTTTCTTTTTAAAATTAATTTCCAACTTAATGCTAATCAAGATTCATTAATGAATCAACACCTATAAATCTTTCAACTGTAAATCCCTCTGCATAATCATATCCAGCAGGACGACCAAATTCAATTGACCTTCCAATTAAAAATTCAAGGAATTTCTCAGAAGAAATTGCTGTTTCAGGTTCATTAGATTTGGGATTAAAAAATTGAGTTTTGTATGCTTTTATTGCATTCATTTTTTGCTCAATAACTTCTGAAATGTCGATAACAAAATCAGGTTTTATATAACGATCTTGGATATAATGATAAACTGCTTTTGGGCGCCACGGTTCTTGGCATTTTTCCTCATTTCCCCAAAATGTTTCAATCTTGCTTAATCCAGCTAAAAAAGACGATTGGGAAATTAACTCGCTTCCTTTTCCATGATCAATATGGCGATCACTAATAGCATTACAAATAATAATTTCAGGCTTATAAAAGCGTATTTGTTTAATAACTTCCAGTTGATGAAATTCATCGTTTTTGAAAAAACCATCACGAAAAGCTAGGTTTGATCGAAATTCAATACCCAAAATTACGCTTGAATCGGCCGACTCTTGATCACGTTGGTCAGCCGAACCGCGAGTACCTAATTCGCCTCTGGTAAGATCAATAATGCCGACCTTTCTACCCAATGCTACTTCCTTTACAATAGTTCCACCAGCGCCTAATTCCACATCGTCAGGATGTGCTCCGAAAGCAAGTATATCTAATTTCATTTTTCTTTATAATAATAATGCAAAGTTAAATTATAAAGGATGATGGAAAAATATCACCTTTGCAGAATGCAGTTACTATTCAGCCAAGTTAAGCGGTTAATATTACATGAGATACGGCTAGAGCTTAAAAACAAACAAGCTTTAGGAAGTTTAGTGATTTATTCTTTAGCATCAATTTATATTTCCTACCTATCATTTCGTCAAAATATTGATCCTATTACTTGGAATGCCTTATTTTGGATAATCATGCTTTTTGCGGCTACAAATGCAGTTGCGAAAAGTTTTTTACAAGAAAGCAGAGGGTTGCAATTTTATTATTACACCTTATTAAATCCAAGAGCTGTGATTCTTTCCAAAATCACTTACAATGTAATACTTCTAACAGGTTTAGGAATGTTAAATTATTGCTGTTATTCTGTATTATTTAATTCACCAGTTGCTGATCCTATTCAATACTTATTAGGAATTGTATTAGGAAGCATGGGGCTATCAGCGACTTTAACTTTGGTGTCGGGTTTAGTTTCGAGGGCAAACAATAGTGCTGCATTAGTTGCAATTCTTGGGTTTCCTTTATTATTTCCATTATTGATTAGCATTTTAAAATTTTCAAAAAATGCAATGGATGGATTAGGCTGGTATGTAAATCAACCTTATTTTATCATTTTATTATCTTTAAATATAGCGGTAATCCTCCTTTCCTACCTCTTATTTCCGTACCTTTGGCGTGAATAAATTTATTGTAAATTGAAAGGCAGTATATCAAGAATGTGGTGGTGGAAAATAGCAGGATTGTTGCTATTGCTTTACACTTTCGTAATGGGATTTTTAGGTCCAGTCCCTGCATTACCTATCATTAATGAAACTATAAGAAATTTATACTTCCATGTTACTATGTGGATGGCTATGTTTTTAATGATGACTTTGAATGTAATTTTTGGAATTCGATATTTAAATAGTTCAAATTTAAAGGACGATCTAATTGCAGAAGAAAGTGCACGGATTGCTATTTTACTTGGAACAGCAGGATTAATTACTGGAATGGTTTGGGCGAATTTTACTTGGGGAGCCCCTTGGGTTAACGACCCTCAATTAAATGGCACAGCAGCAACTATGCTTCTTTATGCTGCATATTTTCTTCTAAGAAACGCAGTTATTGATCCAGTAAAAAGAGCAAGACTCTCCTCTATCTACTGCATTTTCGCATTCGTAATGATGTATGTTTTCATCATGGTATTACCAAAAATGACGGATTCATTACATCCTGGGAAGGGAGGAAATCCGGGATTTAATAAGTATGATCTTGATTCAAATATGAGAATGGTATTTTATCCAGCAGTTATTGCTTGGTGTTTACTTTCAGTATGGTTAATGAGTTTAAGGGTTCGTTTACGATTAATAGAAAAAAAATTAGCTAATAAATAATGAAAAAGATTAAATCAATAATTCTATTTTTTGTTTTACTTATTTCCTCTTTTACATTGAAGGCTCAAGATCCTTTAATGGCTGATACAATGAGATCAGACGGAAAAATTTATGTAGTTGTTGCTGTGGCCTCAATAGTTGTTATAGTAATAAGTTCTTTTATGATTAACTTAGATCGTAAAGTAACTCGAATTGAGAAAAAAATTAATTCTAAACAATAATTATTTTTCATTGTTAAATTAAAATATATCAAGATGAAAAAGATGCACATTATTGCAATTGTTGTTATTGCTATTGGTCTGGCGGTAATTGTAAGTACGATAAGTAATTCAAGCACATATGCTCCATTTAGTGCTGCTATTAATCATGAAGGAAATACTTACCATATAGTTGGCAAAGTGGACAAAACAAAGGATTTTATTTATAATCCTGAAGTAAATGCAAACTTGTTTGGTTTTTATTTGGTAGATAATGAAGGTACAGAAAAAAAAGTTTTATATGATGGCGCCAAACCGCAAGACTTTGAACGCGCAGAACAAATTGTTGTGATTGGGAAAATGGATAAAGACGAATTTCACGCATCTCAAATCTTGATGAAATGTCCTTCAAAATATAATGGTGATAAACCAGATCAAATGAAAGTTACCAGTTCTCTAACAAAATAGTACTTTATTTTGTTATAATTTAATATACTTTTTCATTTTGAATAATCAATTACTTGCAACCGAAAATACGGTAATATATCCTTATGGAAATACAATATATTGGAGAACATTTAGCTTATGGCAAATTAGGTAATTTATTTATCGTTCTTTCTTTCACTGCCTCTTTACTATCAGCAATTTCATATTTGTTAAGTGTATTCAATAAAAAAGGCGATAATCAAACTTGGCTTAAAATTGCAAGAACAAGTTTTGTAATACATGGAGTTTCAGTATTCGGAATAATTGGAATTATATTTTTTTTAATTCATGGTCACTTTTTTGAATATTTTTATGTGTGGCAGCATTCTAGTACCATGCTACCGGTAAAATATATGTGGGCCTGTTTTTGGGAAGGTCAAGAAGGATCATTTTTGCTATGGACTTTCTGGCATGTAATACTTGGAGCCATCATTGTTAAAAAAGGCAACGAATGGGAATCACCAGTGATGGTAACCTTAATGCTTATTCAAGTATTTCTTGCTTCAATGGTATTAGGTCTTGAATTTTATGGAATAAAAATAGGATCGAATCCGTTTATACTTTTACGCAATCATCCTGATTTTGCAAATCTTCCTTTCATTCATCTTCCAGAGTACTTAAGTAAAATAAAAGATGGAAGAGGCTTGAATCCTTTACTTCAAAACTATTGGATGGTAATTCATCCTCCAACACTTTTTCTAGGATTTGCTTCTACTGCTATTCCATTTGCCTTTGCGATGGCTGGTTTACTTACAGGTAAAATTAAAGAATGGGTTAAACCTGCACTTCCTTGGGCATATTTCAGCGTAATGATTTTAGGTACAGGAATTTTAATGGGTGGAGCATGGGCCTATGAAGCATTGAGCTTTGGCGGATTTTGGGCGTGGGATCCTGTTGAAAATGCAAGTTTAGTTCCTTGGTTAACATTAGTTGGAGCAGCACATGTAATGTTAATTAACAATAAAAATGGAACATCATTATTAAGTAGTTTTATTTTAACAACTGTAACTTTCTTATTGATACTTTATTCAACTTTCTTAACAAGAAGCGGAATATTAGGAAACACTTCTGTTCATGCTTTCACTGATTTAGGAATGAGCGGACAATTATTATTGTATATGGTATTTTTTATTGTAATGTCGGTAGGATTATTAATATACCATCGCAAAAAAGTTAATCCATTGCAAGAAGATGA
Organism: Bacteroidota bacterium; assembly: GCA_031423735.1. Classification (GTDB taxonomy): domain Bacteria; phylum Bacteroidota; class Bacteroidia; order AKYH767-A; family OLB10; genus JANXSD01. The sequence goes on from JANPGA010000119.1 coordinate 6,660, forward strand.
AAAAATTCAGAGTCGTGAATTTTGGATGTTTATGGGAATGCTTATTTTAGTTATCTCGGCAGTACAAATTACAATCACTACTTCAATTCCAGTAATCAATAAAATTTTTGGGAGTAAAATGGCTCCTCCTGCTGATGCAGTAAATTTTTATAATTCATGGCAAATTCCGCTATCTGTTGTAATAAGCTTATTAATAGCCATAGGACAATTTTTTAAATGGAATAACAGTAACATGAAGGATGTTGCTAAAAAGTTAACCATTTCATTTATTGTGGCTGTACTATTAACTGCAATTATTGAATACACATTCCGATTTGATAGATATCAATATATTCTTTTATTATTTAGTAGTTTATGGGCATTTACAGCCAACCTAGATTATTTAGTAAGAATAATTAAAGGTAAGCTCCCTTATTCTGGTGCAAGCATTGCTCATATGGGGATAGCTTTAATATTATTGGGTTCATTAATTTCAAATACTGAAAAAAGTATAATTAGTCGTAACGTATTGAACGTTGATTTAGGAAAAGATTTTTCGAACAAAGAAAATATTTTACTTTATAAAGGTGACACTTTAGCAATGGGGGAATATTATGTTACTTATAAAGGAAAAGAAAAAATTGGTGTAAATATTTATTATGAAATTGAGTATTTGAAAGCTCAACATGAAACAGGTAAATTCGAGAAAGCTTTCTCGCTTAAACCAATTGTTCAAATTAACGAACGAATGGGAAATGTAAGTGAACCAGCTACTGAAAAGTTTTATAATAAAGATATTTACACACATATCACCTACGCAGAAGTTGATGATAAAGAGCCAGCAAGTAATGAAGATGTTTATAAAAAACCAGTAACAAGAACTGTAGCAATTGGCGACACCATAATTACAAGTAATAGCTTAGTAACCTTCATGGCATTAAATAAAACTCAAGATAAGAAATCTTTATTTCTAGATGAGAGTGATATAGCAGTTGGGGCACAACTTAGTGTAGTAGATATTAATCGTAAAGTACATATTAGTGAACCTATTTTTATAATAAAAGGCTCAAGTGTTTTTACTAAAGAAGCAGAAATCCCTGAACTTGGATTGAAATTCGGATTCAATAAAATTTTACCCGATAGTAATAAGATTGAAATTACAGTATTTGAAAAAAAATCAAATAGTCGTGAGTTTGTAATAATGAAGGCGATCATCTTCCCACAAATTAATATCTTATGGATAGGTGCAATATTAATGATCATCGGTACTTGGGTTACTATTGTAAAAAGAATTAGAGATTTGAAATCTTCAAAAAAATAGTTTTATAAAATGAAAAAGCCAGTCATCGGAATTCTTGGTTCAGGTAATATGGCATTTTGCTTAGGTCAAGGCTTACTTGAAGCGGGATATTTGATAAAAGAAATTCATAGCACAAACGTAAAAGAAGGGAAAATTTTAGCTAAAAGATTATCATCAAAATATTTTTCGAATATTGATAAAATAGAAGGAAAAGCAGATTTATATTTATTTTGCTTACCTGATGATGCAATTGAAATAGTATCTAAACAATTTCCATTTAAAAACAAATTGTGCGTTCACACTTCAGGAAGTGTACCATTAAATATTTTAATGAAGCAATTTCAAAATTGCGGGGTATTTTATCCAGTACAAAGTTTAAATAAAAATATTTTGACTGATTGGAATTCAATACCTATTTGTATTGAAGGTTCAAATGATGAAACTGAAAAATCACTTAATAGTATTGGAAAAAGTATCAGTAAAAAAGTGGTTAAACTAAATAGTGATCAACGCAAAACCTTGCATTTATCAGCAGTATTTGCAAATAATTTTTCAAATGCTTGTTATCAAATTTCTGCTGATATCCTAAGTAATGCGAATATTTCTTTTGAATTATT
>JANPGA010000120.1:0-11116 GCA_031423735.1 Bacteroidota bacterium
TATATGTTTATACCATATTGATGATTTTATAAATAATATTGGATTTGTTTAATGCGTGAATTATGATTTCAATTGTTAGAGCGGATATGTCTGATTTTAGAGAACTTGCTAATATTGGAAAGCAATCATTTATTGAATCCCACGGACATAGTGCCTCAGCTTTAATTATTGAAAACTATGTTAATGAAAAATATAGTTTTGATACAATTATAGATGAATTAGAAAATGAAATTAATATTTATTATAAAATCCTTTATAATGGACATATCGCTGGGTATTCTAAAATTATTTTAAATTCTTCTCATCCAAATATTGCAACACCATTTGTTACCAAGTTGGAAAGATTGTATTTATTAAAAGACTTTTATCAGTTAAAAGTGGGCTTAGAATTATTTAAATATAATCTCAACTTTTCACAGATAAATAATCAAAATGGAATGTGGCTTTATGTTTGGAAAGAAAATGATCGCGCTATTAATTTTTATACTAAAAATGGATTTAAAATAATTGGAAGCTATGACTTTAAAATTTCCGAAAATCATTTTAATCCCAATCATCAAATGCTATTAATTTATTAACAAAACTGCTTTTAGCGCGTAATTTTATTTTTAAGAATGGTCTTGTTGTAAAAATTCCTAGCAAACCGTGTTTTATTTATGTCTTTTACTTAAATTTACTTTAAGTTTCTAGTCTTTTGGGATTCTTCAAATTAATTTATTTCTGTAAAACTTTATTTAACTTATTGATTATGAAAAAATTTAACCTAATTGTATTGTTTCTTTTAATTGCAAAAGCTATGTTCGGGCAGGAACCAGCATATCATTCATTACCATATACCCAAGAACCTAATTTTTTTAAAGCTCAACGAAAAATGGACAAGCATTTTAGAAGCAGCCTTGAAGAAATTAAGGGAGGTTCTGCAACAGCTAACGAAAAGCAACAGGCAGCCAAAGAGATTGAAGAATTCGCTGAATATAAAAGGTGGGAAAATTTCTGGCGTGATCGCGTTAAATATGACGGAAATTATCCTTCAGCAGGATTTTTATATACTGAATTTTTAAAACGATCAACATCATCACCAAATTTATTTACTACCGCTACTAACTGGACAAATATTTCTCAAACAACCAACACTGGAGGATATTTCGGTATGGGTAGAACAACTTGTACAGCTTACCATCCAACTGATTCCAATATTTTTTATGTGGGATCTCCTAATGGAGGAATCTGGAAAACTGATGATGGTGGCTTTGATTATATCCCGTTAGGTGATAATCTACCTTTTGTAAGTGCAGGCGTAATTTTAGTCGATCCAGTAAATCCAGATATTCTTTATGTTTCCTCTGGTGATGCAGTTGGTTGGTGGAATTATAATGCAGGAATATATAAAAGCATTGATGGCGGTTTAACTTGGCTACCTACTGGATTAGTTTGGCAATTATCAGCTCAAAAGGCAATTTATAATATGGTTTTTGAACCTGGAAACTCTTCTACAATTTATATCGCAAGTACTGGTGGTTTGTATAAATCTTCCAATGCAGGATTAACTTTTAATATTATAAAAACTGGTTCTGTTAATGATATAAAATTTAAACCAGGGAGTAGTACTGAGTTATATATAACTATTGATGATTATTGGAATTCAAGTGAAGTTTATTACTCAAACAATTCTGGTACTTCTTTTTCAAAGATTTCTAATTTTAATACAAATTATAATTTTTTGAAACTTGCTGTTACCCCAGCTAATCCAAATTTGCTTGGTGTTTATGCATCAGTAAATGATAAAGTATTTATGTCCTTTAATTCCGGAAGTACATTTAATTTACAATGTTCAAACGCTCCAGGGAATGGCGCATTCTTTATTTCTCCTATCAATGCTAATGATGTTTATTGCGGTGGTGTAGATGTTGCTAGATCAACTAATGCTGGTGTAAATTGGACAACAATCACTAAATGGTATAATGCCCCACCTTTGCCAGAAGTTCATGCCGATCTCCATAATATTTCATATAATCCTTTACATCCAAATGATCTTTATTTTAATAATGATGGAGGTTTGTATGTATTAAATGTTCCAAGTAACACTTGGTTAGAGTTATCTGAACAATTAATTATTACTCAATTTTACTCTGTAGCAAATTCTCAAACAAATTCCGATTTTATTATTGGTGGTATTCAAGATAATGGAGGGGTTAAACGCTTTTCCCCTGGTTTTTGGGGCGCAACAAATGGTGGTGATGCTATGGAAACTGCTGTTGATCCAGTAAATGATAATATTATTTACACAACCTATATTTTAGGACAGTTATATCGGTCAAATGATAAATGGACAGCAGATACTTATCATGATATTACTCCCAAAGATAATTTTGGAAATCCATTGGAAGGTGAATGGGTAACACCTTATTCATTAAATCCAAAAAATAGGACAACTATTTTTGCTGCCTATTCTGATGTGTATAAATCAACAAACCGTGGTGATACATGGACTGCGATTAGTCAAAATTTAACTTCTGGAAATAAATTACAAGCATTAGCAATTGCTCCTTCTGATTCACAAGTTATTTATACTTGTCGTGATAATATTTTATATTCAACCACCAATTCAGGCTCAACATGGGCTAATATTACTCTTTCAGGTAGTGAAAGGATTACTTCTATTTTAGTGCATCCAACACAGCCTAATACTATCTGGTTAAGTAGAGCTGGATTTGGAGCAAAAGTGTTTAAAAGTATCAATGGTGGATTGACTTTTCAAAATGTTAGTGGATCACTTCCTAATGTCCCTGCAAATTGCCTTTTCTATGAACCTGGAAGTATAAATGGAATTTATGTAGGAACAGATTTAGGCGTTTTTTATATAAACGATACTCTCGCAAATTGGGTTTCTTTTAATAATGGTTTGCCTGCAGTTCCTGTTACTGATTTTTCAATTTATTTACCAACTAATAAATTAAGAGTTGCAACGTACGGTCGTGGATTGTGGGAAACAGATCTTTATGCAGCTTTTGTGGGTATCAAGGAAAATATAAGTCAATCTTCAACTTTAATATATCCAAATCCAGCTAATGAATCTTTCACAATCAATAATGCAAATTCTTTTAAAGATGAAAATACAGAGGTAAATGTTCTTGATCTTCAAGGAAGATTGATTTTCAATTCTAATGATAATAGATTATCTGATACGAAAACAATTTATACTAAAAGTTGGGAGAATGGAGTTTATATTGTGCAATTAATTAATTCTTCTAAAATTATTTCAAATAATAAATTAATTATCCAACATTAAAAAATATTATCTCTAGCTCTTTTGATAAGAAATTTTCAGAAGTGTTTTTTATAAAATTTAAAAGCCATCTCAAAGAATGAGATGGCTTTTAAATTTTATTATTTATTTCCCTTATCAATGATAATTGCCGGTATTTGTTGCGATTTAATAAATGCATTTAGCTCCGCAACTTTTACATCAGAAATTTCATTCACCTTATTAACAGCAATATCTATTTTCTTAGCTAGATCTTCGTAGACAATGTAAGATGATTTTGTGGGCTTCGTTTCTCCAGAGGATACAATTGATCCTAATCCAGCCATCTTATCATTCAATTGGATAGGGAATGCCAAAACATCTTGACCAGCTTTAGCCTTAGGTTGCATCAATGTTGCCTCTAAGGTATCTAATGAACTTGTGATTGGTTTTGAAAATTTCTTTAATTGATTCACCATGTTGGTATCCTTCACACTTTCAAGGTATCCGTTAATTTGCTTACGAATGGTTCGTATTTGATTGATAGCAATATGTGCTTCATCAACTTTTTTATTTATTTTTTGATGTAAATCAAATTGCAATTTTAAATCAGCATCACTAACATTTGCTCTTGGGTCTTTTCTAATCTCAAATAATTGTTCCGCAACAACTATACTATCAGCTATGAATCTGACTTTATAATTTCCTGGTATAACTTTAACACCTTCGCCATTTCCCGCCCACATAATATTTGTTCCTGCAACATCTGTAACATTTGGATAGCGCATGTTCCAAGTAAAACTATTCATTCCCGCTTTATTTGTTACAAAATCTGGTTTTGTAATTGTAGTATCTTGATAAAATTCTTTAACTACTTTCATCGGTTCTCCTTTGGATGTTTTAAGAGAAGAATAGGTAATAATGGTATCATTACTATTAGTCAAAAATTGTAGTTGAATTTCTTTTGCTGATTTATTTTTTAAGTAATACCTAACCAAAACTCCGTTTGGAGCATTGGTTCCATAGTATTTTGAATCGCTTTGACCCCCTCCAATACGATATGAATGTCGAGGCTTAAATAGATACTTATCACCACTAACTTTTTTATCCATTATTTCATATAAAGGAGTTATATCATCTAATATCCAAAAAGCACGTCCATGGGTTGCCACCACAAGATCTTTTTCATTTTTTTGGATTTGTAAATCACGGATTGGCGTAATAGGCAAATTCAAATTCAGTTTTTGCCATGAATCTCCATCATTAAAAGAAACATAAATTCCTCTTTCTGTTCCTGCGTATAATAATCCTGGTTTGTTAGGGTCTTCACGTACAACTCTGCAATATTCGTCGGAAGGAATCCCTGAAGTTATTTTTATCCAGGTCTTACCATAATCGGTTGTTTTAAACATATACGGTGTACGATCACCAAACATATATTTATTTGCAGCTAAATAGGCTTTGCCTTTTGTATGATCTGATGGATGAATCATACTTATTAAAGAAAAATCAGGTAATTGAGAAGTAGGAAGTGATACTTTTTCCCAAGTCACTCCATTGTTTTGCGAAACATGCACTAATCCATCGTCTGATCCTGTCCATAAAACTCCTTTCTCAACAGGCGATTCTGCCATCGTGAATATGGTAGCATAAACTTCAGCACCAGTTTGATCTTTGGTTATCGGACCACCAGTTTCACCAGTAGTTTTAGGATCATTTCTCGTTAAATCAGGACTTATCGTTTCAAATGAATTCCCGCCATCTTCAGTAACTAAAACATATTGACATGTTACATACATACGTTTAGGATTATGTGTTGAAAATACAATTGGATAGGTCCATTGAAAACGATATTTCTTTGCATTTGCTGGTGAGCCAATAGCCGCTTCAGGGTATGGCGATATGGATTGGCCTTGTTTTGTTTTTGTATTATACTTACTTAAAGAACCATCGTATTCTCCTCCATAGGTAATATCTGGATTTGTTGGATCTGCTTGAATATATCCAGCTTCTCCTCCAGCTACTGCAAACCAATCACTTTCTCCAATGCCATAACCATCCGTTCTCGATGCAATTTTTATTGATGAATTATCTTGTTGTGCGCCATATACATTGTAAGGAAAATCGTTGTCAAGTGATACATGATAAAATTGACATGTAGGTATATCCGCTTCACTAAAATTTTCTCCACCATTAAAAGTTACTTCAGCACCGCCATCATCACCAATAATAAAATTATCTGGATTCTTTGGATTGATCCAAACATCATGCGTATCTCCGTGATGAACAGAAATTCTTTTAAATGTTTTACCTCCATCAGCCGATTTCCAAGGTAATACATTTAGTACGATTAAACCATTTTCATTTTTAGGATCAGCAAGAAGATTCATATAATACCATGGACGTTGCCATAAATTTTTATCTTCATTAATTAAATCCCAATGTTCTCCTCCATCATCCGAACGAAATAATCCTCCTTTTTCATTCTCTATCAATGCATATAAACGGTTCGAATTTACTGGCGAAACTGTTATCCCAATTTTACCTAAGATCCCTACTGGCATTCCTGGTTTTTGATTCAAACAAATCCACGTATCACCACCATCAACAGATTTATATAAGCCAGATCCTTTTCCACCTGACGACATCGAATATCCATTCCTATAAGCCTCCCAAAGTGTAGCATAGATTATACGTGGATTATTTACATCTATTCGCACACACATTCCTCCAGTTTTATCATCTTTAAACAAAACTAATTTCCATGTTTTTCCTCCATCTGTACTACGGTAAATACCACGTTCAGAATTCGATTGAAATGGATTTCCCATAGCGGCAACAAATACGATGTCAGAGTTTAAGGGATCCACTTCTATATTCGCAATTGCATCAGCTTTTTCTAATCCAATTTTTATCCATGTTTTACCCGCATTAACTGATTTGTACATGCCATCACCAAACGAAATATTTGATCGCATATCTGCTTCTCCCATTCCAACAAAAACTACATTTTTATCAGAGGGTGCTACTGTAATTGCTCCTACAGAAGAGGATTTAAAAATGGTATCAGAAATCGCCGACCATTCACTACCTCCATTTTCTGTTTTCCAAACACCACCACCAGTAGCTCCAAAATAATAAGTTAAAGGTTGATCAGCATGGCCAGCAACTGCAAGTGAACGCCCAGCACGGAACGGCCCTATATTCCGCCATTTTAACCCATTAAATAATGAATCAGAACTATTAGATACAATGGCTTCCTTACTTTTCTTTTTGTTATCAGCAGATACTTTAATTGAAAGTATAATGCAGATAAGCAGTAAGGTATCAACTAAACGGCTTGGTTTAATGTAAAATGAATTCATGAATGATTTGAAATTTAATTTGCCCTAAAAATAAACAATTTGTAATTGAACCGAGGAATTAATGATTCAATTAATCAAGTGCTTGAAATGGTCAGTTAAATCTTCTTAAAAAATCAATTCTCGTTAAAATAAAAATTGAAGTACTCCACATCAAAAGGGAATACTTCAATTTTTAATAAATCACCAATTTTTTATTTATCTACGAGCAAACATAGCAGTAAGTTTTTTGGGATTCCAATTAAATTTGTATGCGATTTCCATATTAATAAAGCTATAGGAATCTTTTAACTTTGGATTGCCTCTTCTGCTAGTTCCTGGTCCATTAGTACCATTAGTTCCTTTGCCTGTAGGATCAGAAATATATTTTGCTAACTCTTGTTGATTAAGATCATTTGGATAACGAGCTTCGATATCTTTATAAGTAGCATATAAATCCGAAACATCATCTAAATAATCAGTAAGAAATTTATAATAGCCAAATTCAACCGAAAAAGTAACTGCTTTATTAATTCCATACCTAAATCCACCCCCAATCGGAATACCAATATGCCAAGGACTATAAAATTTACGATTAGATTTAGAATCTGATACGCCACCTTGACCTTCAGTATGCCAATCTATTAAATCAGTTTCATATTTACCATCTTTTTCAATCACATTTCCTGCACCACTTGCCTGATCAGCGTCACGAACAGTTCCATCTGACCAAAAATAATATCTGTTATTTATATCTATAGATCCTTTAAACAAATCAGCTTTCGGACGACCATAATAAACGCCAACACCCGTAAACACAAATAGCGCTATGCTTTGTTTGTATAAAGGAAGTCGTTGATTAGGAAAGTAAGTATAACTCACGTGTGTTGCTAGTCCAAAAATGTCGTTTCGAAAATTTAATCCTCTACCATAATTTCGTAATTCAGCTCCACCCTTACCTTGAATCGATTTTGTTTCATCATATCCGATTCGATGCCAACTTAATCTTGCTTCAAGGTTTATTGATGAATATTTTTTTCCAGAAACCTGATTAGGGGAAATGAAATTTCTTAGAGTAATAGCAATTCCAGGTCTAATCGAACTTGCTTGAAAAAATTCATCATTACCTAAATCTCCAAAGTAGTTTGTGACGCCACTAGCAAATCCAATATCTAATGAGTTTTGAGCTTCACACCGATGAATAATAAAAATTAAACTGATCAATAGTAGTGCTTTTTTCATAGGATTGATGGTTAATTTAAATTAAAAGTAAATAGGAGTTTTAACTAATGCAACTTTTTCACCAAATAATTCACCAAATAATTTTTGGTTGAGGTATTTGTATATTAAAACAAGGGAGAAATAAACGTGCAATTTCCAATTTCTCCCCTGTAAACTTAAATCTTATGCCCTAATACAAAAGGCTTTTTTTCAATTATCACTTTTCCTGATGGGTGTATTATTTGCAGGTAAAGTACATAAATCCCAATTTTAGCTAATACATTTTCATTAGTAATTCCATTCCAACTCCATTCAGCACTGTTACCAAGTAACTCGTTTTGTGCAATCGATTTAATTTCTGCACCGTTACTGCTAAAGATTTTTAGGCTACCATAATACCCAGTTTTGTCTAATTGAACACTAAAAGTAACATTGTCTTTTTCTCCATCATTATCAGGTGAAAAAATTTCAGGCTCTATCTTTAGCAAAGAAATTGATTCATCACCTTCAAAGTACTGAGAGTTTTTTGATCCCGGAGTTCCAAAGCCACTTTCGAAGGAAGCACTGTTCCAATTTGTTTCGTCCGAACTTGGTCGATTTGGTTGTATACGTTCTAATGAAATTCCTTCAACATCATTTAATAACGGAAAATGCATCTTTTCAGAATAATGAAATGAATCAATTTTTTTTAATGCATCATCTAATAGCAGAACAACACCTTCATCATCATTAAAGGAAGGTAAATTCGTTTTAATAATGGTTCGTGGATCATTAATTTTAAAGTTTTTTTGTATTGAAGTATTGTCAGATGTTAACACTAAATAGCTCTGTGGATTTAGCAATCTACTTTCATCTGCAATGGAAAGTATTGTTCCAAGGGTTCCAGAAATAGGATCAGCATTTGCAATTTTTAGATTATTTAAGTCAATTGTTTTAGTTGAATTATTGTATAATTCTACATAATCATTTCCATCTGGTTTAGGATTAAATAGAATTTCATTAATTATGATATCATTTGATGATACAGTATCAGCAATTCCAAAATAGGAAGATAAAAATTTTGAAACAGAATTTCCCGCGCAATCTTTTAGCAGCTTATTAGCGGTAACCGAATACGTAATAGATTTTTTAATAGGTTTTGATAGCACTAAATGAATAATAGAAAAATCATAATTTTCACTGTAAGACTTATAAGGAACTCCAATTCCATTGTCAATTATAAAAGTGTTAACATTTTTTGAAAGCAGAGTGTCAAGTTCTTCACTAAAATGTAAACGAATATTTAATGAATCAATAATTGTCGTATGAATAAGATAAGGCGATTCAACGTCGTAAAAGTTGCCATTATTACTGTTTTCATATCCTGGTGTTCCCCCACTTGTATTCTTGCTTGAATTCCAATTATCTTTATTGGCGCAAATAAAATCTTTATCAATTCTTTCAATCGACCATCCACCATTTGATTTTACATCATCATGATAATAAGTTAGATCATAGCTGATATTATCTAATTCATTTCCATATTTATCTTTTATTCCAATATGATCTCCGTCATTATTTAAACTTGGAAACGAACTTAATCCTTTAATGTTATAAATCCCTCGTTGATTAAATAATCCAACATTTGAAGCAATACAATATGCCCGATATGTAAATGGCGCTATCGTATCATCAATGAAATTTACTGTTGTTGTTGCATCGCTTAATTGCCAACTTTTAGTTGACAAATATTTATTGCTTCTATTATAAATTTCAATGTATTCAGCATTGGGTAATGATGGTGCATCAGTTGGATTTGCCATAACCTCTGTAAAAGTAATGTCTCCTGAAACAGCATCTTCAAAAGAAATATATGTAAATGCTAAAGAATCGCTATAATTTATATTGCCAACAACATCAATTTGAGAATTTACTTTCAGTAAATAGGTAATTCCATTACTCAAATTGTTCGCTAAATGTAAATAAACTTTTGTTGGAACTAAGGTATCGAATATAATGTTAGACGGAGTACCAATACCAGGGGTTATCAAATAATTGTTTAAACCTAATGCACTAATCGAAATAATTGCTTCATCAAATGTTAGATCTAAATTCAAGGAGTCTACAACAGTAATATTTATTAAATGAGGTGGAATAGTATCTAAAATTTCTTTGCCAATATAAATATCATCTAAGTAAAATTTTGTTGCATTACTTGATGTATAATTACATCTAATCCCAAACCAACTACCTGGTAAGTATTTGTTATCGCTTGCAAGAATCTCGGTGCTCAAATTCGTACCACCTGAATAGTTTGTTTGAACTTTCCAGTTTCCCAAGGTATCACGAATCACTTTAACGCTTGTGATGAAACTATTCGCAATTTGGCCGCTAATACCTCTTCCTAAGCTGATAGTGGCAGTTCCATCTTGTCTAAATAATTCAATCGCATCATTACTACCGCTTTCTCCAAATTGAAGAAAATAGCCATTTAATGATCCTTCTAAATTTTGTTGATTGCTAACAAGATAAATTCGTCCATAATTGGAAGAGGAGGGAGCAAAAGATTCCTTTAGCCAGAAATCCCATTCGTAGTTCCCGCCGGAATATCCGTAGGAAGTAGTTAAGTAGGAGGAATCTGTTCCACTACTATTAAGTTGCAATTGACCGTTGTTGATAGCAAACTGATTGCCATCGCCTGTCCATGCAGGATTAGCGATAAAATCGCCATCATTGAAGTTTTCGGTGACCTGTGCCTGTAACATGTTCATGTTTAAAAAATACGTCAGCACGGTCACCATGAGTGTTGTTTTCATGGTTTTAAAAGTTATTTTTGACGTTATATTAATGCGAATGTAATTATTTCTTTGCTAAATCAAAATTTTACAGTTTTAGTAACGTGAATTAAAATCATTCGTATTAATAGATCATCAAGCAAGAAATATTTATAATTATGAAAATTGCAGTCGTAGGAGCAACCGGTTTAGTAGGTTCAAAAATGTTGGAAATTCTTGCAGAAAGAAATTTCCCATTAACAGAAATAATTCCTGTGGCTTCCGAAAAATCTATAGGGAAAGAAGTTTCTTATAAAGGAAAAAGTTATAAAGTTATTGGGTTGCAAGATGCAGTAAATGCAAAAGCAGATATCGCTATTTTCTCTGCTGGCGGACAAACATCATTAGATTGGGCACCTAAATTCGCTGCAGCTGGCACAACCGTTATTGATAATTCTTCAGCATGGAGAATGGACCCAACAAAAAAATTAGTGGTTCCAGAAATTAATGCGCATGTATTGACGAAGGAAGATAAGATTATAGCAAATCCCAATTGC
>JANPGA010000121.1:0-5572 GCA_031423735.1 Bacteroidota bacterium
GTTTTAATTGATGATAGTAAAACATCACCAAAGAATATTGAAGATTTTATTTCAACGGATTTGATGGGCTCCTCCATGAGTTTAGAAACAGAAGTTGGAATTTTGAAATCGCGCGCAATTACAACAAGCACCATTAATGAACTTGGCTTAAGAACACAATATTGGAATTCAACATCATTTCCTGCAAAGCCATTATATCCAAAATCTAAATTTCCGTTCATAGTTAATTTTGATACACTTAATCCTTATTTACATGAATCAGAATTTGAATTTTCTATTCTTGACAATAATACATTTGATTTAAGTTTAGATTATAGTGGGGATGATTTACCAAATTTTGAGATTAATCAAAAAGGAAAATTTGGAGAGCGATTTGTTTCAAAATATTTTGCTTTTACTATCCTCAAAAATGATACACTTTCTTTTCCTGTAAAAGGTCAGAGTTTTATTTTTAAAATGAGATCGCTGAATAAGCTTGCTAATGAAATGCAGTTAAATTTAGATGTAGAGCCTTTCGATAAAGATGCAAATATTATTAATCTAACGTATAAGGATGTTGTTCCTGTTCGTGCGGTTGATGTTTTAAATACAATTGCCAAAGTTTACATTGATTTAGATATTCAAGATAAAGCATCGGTTGCTGCGCTTACTTTAAAGTTTGTTGATGAGCAACTCTCGAATACGGGTGTAGTTTTAAGTGCTACCGAAAAGGAAATGCAAAATTTCAAAGAGCAAAATAAAACAATCGATCTTAGTGAAGAATCGAAAGTGATGTTGCAAAAAATGAATGATGTTGATATTGAAAAGGAAAAAAATAATATTGAACTTACTTCTTTAGGAAATTTGTATGATTACGTAGTAAAAAATGATGATTTAACAAATATGGCTCCTTCAAGTTTAGGAGTTCCTGATCCATTATTAATTGAGTTGATTACAAATTTTCAAACTCTTCAAGCTAAACGTAAAAGCATTTCTTATGGTGTAAAAAAGGATGCTCCTGCTGTTAAAGTATTAGATGAACAAATTGCAGAAACAAGAGCGTCATTGTTGGAGAACATTCGATCTATTCGTGAAAGGATGCAAGTAACTAGTAGATCATTGCAAGTTCAAATCGGACAATTTGAAAATTCAATAAAAAGCGTTCCGGATAAAGAGCGACAATTAATTGGTATCAAACGTAATTTTGAAGTAAACCAAAATATTTATACGTATTTGCTTCAAAAGAAAGCTGAAACGAGTATTGCTAAAGCTACAGTGATTTCAGATAATAAGGTTTTGGATGTTGCTGCATTAGCTGATGATCCTATTGCTCCCAATAAAAAACTTATTGCTGTTTTAATTTTAGTATTATCAGGAATTATTCCTTTAGGAATTATTTTCATGCAAAACTTTTTAAGAAGCAATGTGAACAGTAAGGATGATATTTCAGCTACTACAAATATTCCAATGATTGGAGTGGTAGGTCATTCTTCAGATGAATCAAATTTGGCAGTTCACCATCGACCAAAATCAGCAATAGCAGAAGGTTTTAGAACCATTAGAACTAATCTTCAATTTTATGGTTTGAATAGCCAGAGTAAAATTATTGCAATTACTTCATCGGTTGGAGGAGAAGGGAAATCATTCGTCACTTTGAATCTTGCAACGGTACTTGCTATGCAACAAAATAAAGTGGTGGTTGTTGGATTAGATTTACGAAAGCCTAAACTTTTTCAGGATTTCAATTTGAAAAATGATATTGGTGCAAGTAATTATTTAGTAGGTAATGCTTCGATGGATCAAATAATTCGATCAACAAATATTCCATTTCTTGATATTATTTCTTCAGGACCTGTGCCGCCAAACCCTGCCGAGTTGTTATCACGAAAATCAATTCAAGTAATGTTTGATGAGTTGAAAAAGCGATATGATTTTATAGTTATTGATACTGCTCCTTTAGGTATTGTTTCAGATGCCTTTATGATAATGCCTATGGCTGATATCACTTTGTATATCGTTCGACAAGGATATTCTAAGTTAGAATATTTAAGATCTCTTGACGAATTGCAGCGTGAAGGAAAAGTTAAAAATATAAGTATAGTATTGAACGATTCTGTTTTCAAAAGTAGCGAAGGCTATGGCCATAATTATGGTTATGTTAATGGCGGCTCAGGATATTATGAGGAAGATGGCGCTCAAAAAGGAATTGCGAATAAATTCAAAAGAAAAAAGAAAGATAGTTCACTAAATTAAAAAGCTTCCAATAGTTTTTCCATTTTACTTCCACGTGAACCTTTAATTAATAACGTACCCTTAGAAGGGATATTTTGCTTTAACCATTCAGATGCTTGATCTGAAGAATTGAAATGTAAATAATTATATTTTTTAGCACTTTCTTGAAAAAATTTGCCAACTAAAATAACAATTGAAGGGTTGATTGAACTAATGATTTCAGTAATTTTTTCATGCTCCATCAATGATGTTTCACCTAATTCTAACATTTCACCAAGTGCAATAAATTTTGTTCCAGAAAAAGCATTTTTCAAATTCAACAATGCGGCTTCCATACTTGAGGGATTGGCATTATAGGCATCAATAATAATTTCTAGTTCGCCTTTTTTAATTAGTTGTGATCGTTGATTTCCTGGAATGTAATTTTGAATAGCTTCTTTAATCATTTCTTCTGAAACACCGAAATAACTTCCAATCGCAACAGCTACCATTACATTATCGAAATTGTAAGTTCCTGTTAATTGAGTTTTAATAATTGATTCAAAGGGGTGTTTAATTTTAACCTGTAAATAATGATCGTTTGGAATTATTTCACCGGTGTAATCAAATTCTAAAGAAGAGCCATAACTAATGCAATTGTTGTAGGAGTTAAGAAGATCTAATTCAGCAACATGATTTTTTTGAATAAAAATTAATCCATTATGTTTTTGAAGAAACTGATACATTTCACCTTTGCCTTTTTTTACTCCTTCAACACCTCCAAAACCTTCTAAATGCGCTTTGCCAATATTTGTGATCATTCCAAAAGTTGGTTCAGCTATTTCACATAATTCTGCAATTTCTTTTTGATGATTTGCACCCATTTCAATAACAACAAATTCATCATTAGATTTGATAGAAAGTAATGTTAAGGGAACACCAATATGGTTATTTAAATTTCCTTGGGTAAAACATGTTTTATATTTTTTACTTAATACCGCAGCAATTAATTCTTTGCTTGTGGTTTTACCATTACTTCCAGTGATACCAAGTACAGGAATTTTTAATTGTCTTCTATGGTGGTTGGCTAATTGTTGAAGTGCTTTCAATCCATCATCAACTAATAATAATCTATTGTCGGTGGAAGATTGTACTTCATCAACAACTGCATAATTTGCTCCTTCACTTAATGCTTGAACGGCGAAATTATTACCATTGAAATTTTCACCTTTTAAGGAGATAAAAATACATCCGTTGGTAATTTTCCTTGTATCAGTACAAATAGTTGGATGGCTTAAAAATAGCTGATAGAGTTGTTCGGTTGAGATCATGATTATTCGAATGGTTAAAGATAATCCACTTATAGATTTCTATCCTTTTTTAATTAATTGATTTTCTATTGATCCTAAAATAATGTCACTAAATATAGTGCAAATAGTTGTTAATCAATTTAGTATATCGTATACAAAGAATGGTAATTTTTAAGTAAATTCAATAATAATATCCCATTAATTATTAGGTTATGTATTATCTTTGGGACTTAAATTATTGAAAAGATTCTTAATTTTTATGAAACTGTAATTTTAGTTTTATAAAATTTCTGAAGCAAAAACTTAAAAAGAATAATATGCAATCGATTTTCCATGATAAGTTAATCATGATTCCTATTGATTTTACGCCAATAACTGATAATGCACTTAGCTATGCCAGTTCTTTTGCAAAAATATTTAACAACAACTTAATGCTAATGCATGTTGCTGAGAAAGATAAATTAGTGGAAACTTGTATCAGATTAGAAGCTAAAGCTGAAAAGAATCAAGAAGAGTCAGGTATTGTTACAAAATCTACCGTTGTTGAAGGAAATATTTTCGACCATATTGGTCAAACGGCTACAGAAACTGCAGCAGCTTTAGTAGTAATGGGCACCCACGGAATTAAAGGCGCTCAACGATTAATGGGTAGTCATGCAATAAAGGTTATCACTCATTCATCTGTTCCATTTATAGTTACTCAAAGCCGTCCATTTGAAGAAATAAAAAATATTTTAATACCTGTTGATTTTTCAATGGAAATTAAACAAGTATTGATTTTTGCTCAAGAGATTGCTGAACAATTTGGTGCGACTATTCATTTGTTATCTCGTCCTGTTAGTGATGAATGGTTATTGAAAAAAGTAAATTTAAATCTTCAATACGCAAAAGAATTTTTTGAAGAGAATGATGTAAATGTTTCAGTTATTGATTCGTTTACTGGAAAAGATTTTCAAAAAGAAACAGTGAATGCTGCCATTGCAACATCCAGTAGTTTGATTGTTATTTTGATTGATCCTGATCAAGGATTGGTTGATTACATGATGGGATCTTACGAGCAAAAAGTAATTGCGAATGAAGCGGGAATTCCTGTAATGTGCATCAATATGAAATCGATAAAATCGGTTTCTTATTCAGCTTTTATGACAGGATTGTGAAATTAATTAAGAATTAAGAATTAAGAATTAAAAATTAAGAATTACGAATTACGTCCAGATTGCTTTTGTGAAATTAATTACGGTTTCATTTGTACTTAAAACAATATTACTCAACAATCATTGCTTTGATTTGATTTAGGTGTACTTCTTTTAATGGTGCACGTTTGAGTTTTGCTGTGTTGGTCCAGTAGTGATGTGATTCAAAAAAGGAGCGTTGAACTTTATTCCAATGATTTCGATCCGTTACAATTTTATAGGATAAAAACTCTTCGTATAGCGTTTCTGAAATTTCATCAAAATCATTTCTTCCTAAGTAATCGAGATCGGCATCGCAAATAATTTCTTGTAATCGAGTTGTTGGTCGTTGTGGCACCTGTGTGGCCATAATCAATCCACAAATAACATCGATTTCAGCTTCCGGATAATTATATTGAGGGAGTATTTCTTTAGCCAGATTACAACTACTCATTTCATGATGATGATATCCTAAAAGAAATCCGGAGTCGTGAAATAATGCTGCTGTTTTTAACAAACACATTTCATCTTCCGTAACATTTTCAGCAATTCCTAATTCAATTACTGCATGTAAAACATCTTGAGTATGTTCTGGGCAATGATAAGTCAAATTTGCAGCTAAATCGCGTTGCAAAATACTCATTACGTAACTTTCGAGCTTTGGGTAGTACATATATTAAAAACGAATTTAAATAAAAAATAATAGACACAGGTGAAAAGCTGAATATTTTTTAGGATTTGTTGTTTTTGCGTTGGAAAAGAGTGGTGTTTATTACAATAAAAAAGCCTCGGATTTTAATCCGAGACTTTTAAAAATTGAATAAAATAATTTATCTAAGGCGCTGTAAAATCAAATGTAACGGGGTTGCCAGTAAAGAGTACTGGATCTTTACTCCATGT
>JANPGA010000122.1:0-10858 GCA_031423735.1 Bacteroidota bacterium
TTCTTAATTCTTAATTCTTAATTCTTAATTCTTAATTCTTAATTCTTAATTCTTAATTCTTAATTCTTAATTCTTAATTCTTAATTCTTAATTCTTAATTCTTAATTCTTAATTCTTAATTCTTAATTCTTATCCCGATAGCTATCGGGACTTAATTCTTAACAAACGAAACCATCTTTTTAAATCCATCAACTATTATCATTAATTGATAGACCCCTTCTGATAAATTATTAATTGGAAGAATTAAATCAGAAGCCGAAATTGTTGAATTTAATTTAGGATCTAATATTAGCCTTCCTGAGATATCGTAAATTTTATAGCTATACGTTTTGTTTGCTAAATTTTGGAAGTGAATATGAAGTTCATCTTTTGCAGGATTTGGTGAAATGTTGAACTTTATATCTTCTACTAAATCTTTAAATCCAACTGTTTGATCCACATTAAAGTCATCTATTGAGAAGCCAGGAGCAGTTAAACTAATATCACTAGTAAAAACATAACGATATCTTATAAAGGATAATCCATTAAAAGCTGCGGTATTATACGTACAATGAATCCATCCTCCAGAGTTTCCACTCCAGCCAGATTTACTTTGAGGGGTAATGTTTGTATTATACCAATTGGTTCCATTTGGATCGTTAAGTATCCCTAAAACGTTCCATGTATTACCATTAGTAGTATATTCTAATCGCAATCCATCTTGATTGATTTCTGAATTATAGTTCATCCAAAAATCAAGTGAACTTGTTAAAGCGTTACTATAATTAAAAATTGGAGAGTAAAGTGCTGTATTTGCTAGAATCCCATATGAAGTTGATAAATTAATATCCCAACAATTAGAGCCTGAATGACTACTATTTGTTGTTCCGTAATTTGGCGAACCTAATTCCCATGTAGTATTTCCAAATGAGGATGGTGTTACTACCCAATAATTATTTCCGTTTTCAAGGTTATCCGTAAAAGGAGGAGAGAGTACTGAAATTCCGTAGTAAGTAAATTTCAAAGTGTCGTTTTGATGATGAGCATCATTAATCCAATCAATATAAATAATTATATTATTTACACCTGCAGAAGGAACTACTTGTGGCAACGTTACTACGGTTGATGAATCATGTAATAATGTGCCTGTCCAATTTTTTGTCACTATTGATCCGTTATTGTTTGAATATTTTATGGTCAAACTATTTAAAGTTTGTATGCCATTATTTCGCAAAGTAACAATTACATCTGTGTTTAAACCAGCAGCAGCTTCAATACCAGGGCTTATTAATGAAGTTAATTCCGCATCATCTTGGTTGTCTATGGTTAATTCAACATCATCAATAGAAACGCCGTCGCCAGAAGCTGAAACAATAGATGAAATAAAAACAAATCTAAATTGAACAATACCAGGAATGGCTAATGAATCAAGACTAACTCCGGATTTCTTCCAGCCAAAAGAGGAATTACCCCATGAAGGTTTAGAGGTTGGATCATAAACAAGGGAGTTGTACCAATTTAATGATGGAACATTTAAAACATTTGGAAGTTGTTTCCATATTCCAAATTGATCATCAAAAAACTCAATAAAGAAACCATCATTTCCTGTACAATTTCTATTCTGCCAAAAGTACAACCAAGGGTCATTAGTATTATTGAGGTCGTATAAAGGAGAATATAAATATGTTTTTGCGCCTAAAGTATATGGAGTGGTTAAATTTATATCCCAAGCATTAGTTCCAGAATGAGCTGAACTTGTAGAGCCAAAAGCTGGAGTACCTAATTGCCAATTGGTATTCGCACTTCCTGTTGTTTCAGTAATCCATCCCTGACTTCCACTTTCAAAATCATTAAAACTTATAGGAATAACTGGGACTTGACCTAAAGGTGATTCACATAAACTATCATTAAGTTGATTTAAATCGCCGCTCAATGTAATAAATGCACAGATAGAATAATTTCCTGCAGGTACAATAAACCCTGGCAAATTTACCGTAGTAGTCGCAAATGACTGAAGGGTTCCTGAGTAATTAATAATAATTGGAACTCCATTATTGATCCTGTAACCTACATTAAAATTATTCATTGATTGGAAACCTTCGTTTCTTATTTTTACAACTAATGCACTAACATTATTTCCTGCTCTTAAATTAAAAAGATTTGTTTTTATAGAATCTATAGAAGCATCTAAAGAAAGCCCTTGTGAAATCTGAAAATCATCAATACTAAAACCATCTTTAACAACAGAATTGTCGGAGGTAAATACATATTTTAAAATTACATTCGGTTGATTATTGAGTAGAGTAGTATAATAAGTACACTTTTCCCATCCATTAGAAACTCCCATCCAGCCTGGTTTTAAACTTGAATTGAGTGAGGAGTCATTGTACCATTTGATCCCTAAGGTGTCATTTAATTTACCTAAGGTATTAAAAGTAATGCCTCCATCAATACTATAATCTAATCTAGTGCCATCATAAGTTGATTCAGTATAACGATTTTGCCAAAAAATAAGTGTTGCATTGTTAATACCACTAAAATTAAAAATTGGCGACCATAATTCTGTATTTGCATTGATTGAATACGGAGTATTTAAATTCACATCCCAACAATTATTACCTGAATGAGTTGTATTAGTTGTTCCAAAGTTTGGAAATCCTAATTGCCATTTACTCAAAGTATCAGTTGGATTATTTACAGTCCAACCGTTATTTACTCCATCAAAATTGTCAGTATACGGGATATTGAAAGAAGTTAACCCAATTCCATTCACACATAAACTATCATTGCTATGATCCAAATCGCCAGAAGTATTAACAGTAACACAAAACGTAAATTGCCCATTAGGAACAACAAAACCGGGGATTGTTAAAATATTAGTATTATATGGTAAAATTGGAGTTGTAAAATTGGTTAATATTGAATTTCCTCCGTTTATACGGTAACTAATACTATAATTACTTAAAGTTGTTCCACCTAAATTTTTAACTAAAACACTAATAGATGGAACAGCTGAACCGCTTGCTAGTCTATTGATAGGTGTTAGAATTGAAAGTAAGGAAGCATCTACTGAAAGGGCAGGTTTAATAGCAAAATCATCAATACTTACTCCGTCCCTTACTACAACCCCATCAGATGAAAATACAAAACGAAATTTAACAGATGGAACATTATTAAATGCTGAAAGAATATAGCTTGTTTGTTGCCATCCGTTAGAAGATCCATCCCAAGCAGGCTTGAAGGTGGAACTTAAATTCGTTGCGCTGTACCAATTTGTCCCTAAAGGATCTGCATATTGTCCTAAGAAAGTCCAGGACGCACCTTGATTCAGGCTATATTCAATGTGAACGCCATCATAATTTAATTCTGTATTACGATTTTGCCAAAATGATAAAGTAGGATAGTTGATCCCAGAAAAATTAAATTCAGGAGTTTCTAGGTTACTGCTGGCATTAATTCCATAGGCTGTATCTAAATTAACATCCCAGCAATTGGTGCCAGAATGTGAATTGTTGGTTAACCCATAGTTTGGTGATCCTAACTCCCAATTTGTTGTGTTTTGCCCTGTATTATTTGAAGTCCAAAGAGGAGAGCCTGTTTCGAAATTTTCAAAGTAAGGAAAGGTTGAAATAGCTTGTCCATATAGCGGTGATTTTGCAAATATTACTGCTATAAAAAGAATAAAATAATGAATGTAATTCTTAATCATAGTAAGATGATAATTGTTTTGTAATCCTAAAATTAGGAAAAATAATTGACAAACAAATTAATGATCTCTTACAGATTATTTAATTTACAATCGGTTGATTTAAGATTAACAAGTAAATGAAACAAATTATCATACAAATCGAGGAAATAAGTGTCATTCTCATGGTATGTGAGAAATCTGCTTTCTCAGGTTTTTTCCAACATTTTGAAACCCAGGTTAAGAAATAAAGGGTGATAGGAAATAGGCATACCATAAAGCGAATAAAATAGCCTAAATCATAGAATATTGTAAAATATAAAAAAGCTGTACCGCATGATGCAATAAACAATATTGCAGTTAACATAAATGTTCCTTTAATGCCTAATAATAAGCTAATGGTTTTATCACCTCTTTCGCTATCTTCTTTATGCTGATAAATTTGTGTTATTGGATATAAACCTCCTATTAAAAGCGTTGCTAATAGCATTGCCAATTTATTTTTATCATTTATCCAATGAATGCTAAAATCATTTGTAGAACTCATATTTGCTAACATATAGGTATAGGCTCCTTGAAAACTCATTACAATTAACCAACTTAAAATGGCATACTTTTTTAAGCGTATTTTATGCCAACTATAAACTTTTGAAACGGCGATGTAAATTGTCATTAGTAAAAATAATTCTTTATTAACGAACAATGAAAGCACCAATCCTATAGAGTCGAAAATTATACTTACAGTGTAAAGTTTTGGCGTTACAGGTGGTGGATTCTTTAACCCTCCAATACTTCCAGTATCTTTGTCCATAAAGCTATTGTAAATGTTGCTCGCTGGGTATATAAAAAAATGAAGTACAATGAAAACAATTATTGTATTCCAAAGGTTTATAGTTTCTGATTGACTTATTGCAAATATGAAAATTGGCAATAAAAAAAATGAAAATGGTAAACGTAAATGTTTTAGTGTATCCTTATCAAAAAGTCTATCTTTAGTGCTCGCCATTATTCTATTTATGATGGTTTTATGATTTTCAAAAGTAAATAAAATGTACACAACAAATAGTGTTTCTTCTATAAAGGCAATTGGAGTGGCTGTTCCACCTCATAAAATTTCGCAATCGCATCATTATTCTATTCTTGAAAATGCAAATGGATTGAGTCGTGAGCAAAAATTACGACTTAGGAAAATTTACAGTAAAAGTGGAATTGAAAATCGATATTCTGTATTGGCAGAGTTTGGTAATGATCAATTTGAAGAGCACTTAATTTTTGATCCATCGGGGTTAAAACCACTTTTTCCTATTTCAAGCCGCATGAAATTGTTTGAGAATTTTGCTGTTGATCTCTGTGAAAAGGCAGTTTTAGATTGTTTAAATAAATTAATGGAATTCGATAATTCTAATATTACTCATGTAGTAACTTTCAGTTGCACAGGAATGTCGGCTCCAGGATTGGATATTCAAATTATTGATCGATTAAATTTAAACAAAAATGCTGAACGTACTTGTATAAATTTTATGGGTTGTTATGCTGCTATTAATGCTTTGAAAGTTGCCAATTATATTTCAATAGCAGATAAAAATGCAGTTGTGTTAATCGTCGGAATTGAATTATGTACTTTGCACTATAATAAAAGTAATGAATCTGATCAGGTTGTAGCTAATGCAATTTTTGCTGATGGTGCCGCAGCAGCGATTATTTCTTTTAAGGAAATTAAAGTGAAAAATGATTTATTAGGTTTAAAGATATTGAATTTTTATTCGGAGTTTGAGCCTTCTGGAAAAAAGGATATGGCATGGAGTATTGGTGATCATGGATTCGATCTTCGTTTGAGTTCCTATGTTCCGGAGTTGCTAAAGTTAAATATGGAAAGTTTTATAAATAAATTGTTTTCTAAATCTAGATTGTCTGTAGCTGATATTGATTTCTATGCAATTCATCCAGGTGGTATTAAAATATTAGAAGCATGTGAGATTGCATTAAATATATTACCTGAACAGAATAAAATATCCTATAATGTTTTGCGTGAATTTGGAAATATGTCATCAGTAACTATTTTGTTTGTTCTGAATGAAACTATAAATTCTTTAAATAAATCTGATTGTGGAAAAAAAGTACTTTCTTGTGCATTTGGCCCAGGATTAACAATGGAATCTATGATTTTAGAAATAGCATAAATTTTAAAAAAGATAATGTTTAATTCCCGCCTACGATCAACTTTACCTGAGATTATGGATCAGGTAGATTTGTCAGAGAAAGATGTTGTTAATGCTTTAAATGACATTGAAATGGTTAATATTTATTTGGGTGGCTATAAGGTTATTCTTGATGCATTAAGTCAATTGAAGTGGGATAATAGTTCGGTTTCAATTTTAGATATTGGAAGTGGGGGAGGAGATACATTAAAAGCTATTGCAAAATGGGCTATTCATAAAAATGTAGAAGTTAAATTAGTTGGGATCGACATTAATCCTATTATGACTAAACATGCACAATTAAATTGCAAAGATTTTCCTAATATTTTTTTTGAAACATGTAACGTTTTCGATTTGGATCAAATAAAGTACAAAGCAGATATTGTCCTATGTAATTTATTTTGTCATCATTTTAATGATTTGGATTTAGTAGCACTTTTAAAACGAATGAACGATTTAAGTAGAACTAAAATTATTATAAATGATCTTCATCGCCATTGGTTCGCATATTATTCCATAAAATTTATTACAAAGTTTTTTTCTAATTCATACATGGTAAAATATGACGCACCTCTTTCCGTAGCTAGATCACTCACAAAAGTAGAATGGTTAAGTTCATTAAAGTTAGCTGGGTTTACTGATTTTAATATCAAATGGTGTTGGGCTTGGAGATGGCAAATAATTATTAAGAAATGATTTTAGGAGTATGAACCAGCAAATAAATAATTTTGATATAAGAGATGTAATTATCATTGGTGGTGGATTAGCTGGATTAGTTTCATCTATTCAATTAGCAAAGGCTGGATTTAATATTGTACTCATTGAAAAAAAGGAATACCCTTTTACAAAAGTATGTGGAGAGTATGTTAGTAATGAGGTTTTGACTTTTTTGCAATCCTTAGGATTTGATCCATATAAATTTGGGGCCGCATCTATTAATAGATTAAGATTGTCGACTCCGAATGGGAAGAATTTTAAAATTCCTTTGGATTTAGGTGGCTTTGGAATAAGTCGTTTTACTATGGATTATGAATTGTGTAAAATAGCAATAGACTCAGGGGTTAAAATTCATCAAAACACAAAGGTTGTTGATGTGGATTTTGATAATTCAATATTTAAAGTAGTTACAAATGAGAAGCAAACATTCTACTCAAAATTTGTAATTGGATCCTATGGAAAAAGAGAATTAATCGACAAAAAACTTAATCGTTCGTTTATTAATGAAAGAACTGGATATATGGCTGTTAAATACCATATACAAACCGACTATCCTATGAATGAAATTGGTCTTGATAATTTTAATGGAGGCTATTCCGGCATTGGAAAGATTGAAGGTAATAAATACAATCTCTGCTACTTGTATAAACGAAGTAATAACTTTAAATTTAGTTCGGTAAAGGATATTGAAGAACAGATATTATTTAAAAATCCTAATCTTAAAAATATATTTCAAAACTCTCTTTTCGTCACTCCAGAACCCGAAGTTATTAATGAAATTTCCTTTGCAAAGAAAGAGCAAGTAGAAAATCATATTTTGATGTGCGGTGATACTGCTGGATTAATTACTCCTCTTTGTGGAAACGGAATGGCTATGGCTATACATGCTTCTAAAATCGTGTGTGATTTATTGATAAGTTCTTCATTGCTAAAATTAAATAGCATTGGATTAAATGAAAGATTATCATTAGAGGTTGAATATTCTAAAAGATGGAATTTGATGTTTAAAACAAGGTTATTGATTGGAAGATCAATGCAGCGATTATTTTCTAATTCAACTTTGGTGGAAGTTGGTATTCGTACTATTCATTCAGTACCAATTCTTGAAAAATGGCTTGTAAAAAATTCTCATGGAGAGAAAATAAAAGGCTAAATTAGAACTTATAGATGATTAATACTTTTCAATTTAAAGTTTAACGATGTTACTAACGCATAACATAAATAAAAAAATCCGGATTTTTACAATTGTGTAAAGAACCCGGATTTTATTTAAATTGAAATGAACTTATTTTGCGGCTTTAATATCATCCCAATTTTCACCTGTAGCAATTCGCTTTATATGGGTTGCAGAAACATTATACTTTTCGGCAAGTTTTTGAAGTTGTACACCTGCTTTAATTTGTTTTTTAATGATCGCTACTTGCTGAATCGTTAATTTATATCCTTTCGAATGTAAAAACCTACGACCAAATCTGGTCTTTTTTTCTGCAATTACTCTCGGGGAGTTTTGTTGCCAATCCGTGCATTCTTGCTGGGTTACCCACTTCAAATTTGATGCTTTATTATTTATTTTGTCGAAATCCAAATGGGTTACGATGCTATGTTTAGCTGATTTTTTCTTGCAAAAGCGATCTGCTACCATGCGATGGAAAAGAATGCTCATGTAATGAGTTCTTTCCTTTTCTGCAACTAAATAATATTCTCTATAATTTTTCTTTACTGTTTTTAAGGTTAATGTATCCTCAGCAATTTCGCCTTTTAAGTTCTTGGGTGCTTTTTTACCTAGATCTTTTATAGTGTCTTTTTTACTTTTAATATTCTTTTCAATTGTAGCGATCTGTTTTCGGAAGGCTAGGATTTTTTTTGCTGTTTTTTCATCTCTCTCTCGCATTAATTTTAACTTAAGGATACGATATCCACTTTGCATCGAGCCTTTTGCTATAACACCATCCGATTTTGAATTGTAAAGTTTTACTCTTCCATGCCCAGATACCATTATTTTTAACTTGTTGACATGATCAACATCAACCTTGTATTCCTTCCAAACTTCTCCTTTGAAGTCGCCTACAATTGCTTTTTTTGCCATTTTATTTGTGGTTTTTAAGGCTATCTTTTTGTAATTTGCCTCTGTTTGAACAACGGTTTTCCCTAAATATCCATTGCTTTATATGTTCAAAAATAATAAAAAAAGTATAATACCAGCTTTTTACACTAAAAATCTGCATAACTAGGTTTTAATTGAGGTTTATCGCCCTATCTCAACTTATTACTGTTTTTTGCTTGATTCGTTAAATAGTGTGGCACGTTTTATTTGTCTCCATGTTGATAGACTAGCAAATGCCTTGTTGAAGTAAGTTTTTAGCTGATATTTTACATCATAAACCATAAAAGAAATCCAGCAGAGATGCCCATTAAAAGAAGCGCGAAAACACCCAAAAAATTATATATAGGCTTATTTATATATTCTTTCATAATTATTGGATTATTACATATATGTAAAATGATTCCAATTATAATGGGTGCAGTGATTCCATAGAGCACTGCGGTAAACAATAATGCTTTAACGGGATCTACTCCAGCTAACTGAATTATTAGTCCAAGTAATGTCGCGATGATCATTACAAAATAGAACTCTTTAGCTTCGTGAAATTTTTTATTTAATCCTTCTTTCCAATCAAAAGTTTCGGCTATTATATAGGATAATGAACCAGCTAAAACTGGGATGGCGAGAAAACTTATTCCAATCACGCCAATAGCAAAAAGTAAGTATGCCATATCACCAGCAATTGGTTTCAGTGCTTTTGCAGCATCTTCTACTGTATTAATTGTAAGTACGCCATTTTCATGCAAAACAGTGCCTGCAGTTAATGTAATAAAATACATAATAATAACTGAAAAAAACATCCCGTATTTGACATCGGTTTTTATTCTAGGTAAAATGTATTTATCTAAAATTATATGTTTTTTCTTTAAAGGATAGGCTTCCACTTCCATCGAAGTTTGCCAAAAAAATAGATAGGGCGAAATGGTTGTGCCAAGTATTCCAACAAGAACAAGTAAGTATTCCTTGTTAAATGAAATAGTGGGCAAAAAAGTGTTTTTAATGATTTGAAAAACATTTTGTTTTGATAAGAATGGAACAATTAAATATACTAATAAAATTAAGCATAAGTATTTCATTATAGCTGCCAATTTAATGTAAGATAATTTGACAGTTATAAATAGCAGTAAAATTGTAAATACAATACTAAAAATTGGAGCAGGAATAGTTGGAATTATTAAGTTGGTTACCGCCCCCATCCCTGCAATATCCGCTGCAATATTTAATATTATGGCAGGGCAACTAAAAATAAGTAATATATATAAAACCCATTTAGGATAATTATCCTTAACAACTCCTGCTAATCCCCTATTTGTAACGATACCTATACGAGCACACATTTCTTGAATCGCATACATCAACGGATAACATACGATTGCAGCCCATAAAGTTGTTAATCCAAATTTTGCACCCGCCTGCGAATAAGTTGCAATACCTGACGGGTCGTCATCACTTGCGCCAGTAATTAAACCGGGGCCTAGTATTTTCCAAAAACGAAAAAGTTTGTTTTTATGTTTATTCTTCTTTTTCATTTATGCGAATATAGGAACTCTAAGGGTTTAGTTTTTCTTAGATGATATTTGTTTGTTAATGATTAAGTATTGATTTATGTATCTTAGCAAAAAAAATGTTTAGGCATAGGGGTAAACGTCGTACTTTTATTCATAATCTCCGGCTGGCAGCACTTTTATCCTTTGTGGCAGGATTAGTAAATGTTTGTGGTGTATTGTCGCTTAAAACTTTAACAACAAATGTAACTGGTCATTTTGCTTTTTTTGCCGAAGAATTAGTAAATAGGCATTATACTGACTCCATGTTTTTTTTGATTTATATAATATGTTTCTTATTGGGAGCCTTTGTTTCTAATTTATTAGTTGAAATCATCAATAAAAAAAGTAATCGATATTCTCATTCAGCTCCTATGGTTTTTGAAATATTAATATTAACCGGTGTAGGTATGTATAATTTTCAAGGTGATATTGCAATAGGTTACACTAGAATTATTGCTGGTATATTACTTTTCGCAATGGGAGTTCAAAACTCATTGGTTACTCAAGTTTCTAATGCGCGCGTGCGTACCACTCATTTAACAGGACTTTTTACAGATCTAGGAATTGAATTGTCGCAATTGTTTTTTTATCGATTACCTGAGGAAAAAAAAGCTCTTTCAAAAAGTAT
>JANPGA010000123.1:0-7534 GCA_031423735.1 Bacteroidota bacterium
GTATTTTCATCCATCCTTGAAAGTGCATCAGTTGGAGCATTTCCAAATAAAACTTCGGAGGCTTCAATTGCTCCGTTATAAGCTTCTTCCGAATGGACAGTACAAGTAACTTCTTTTCCCAAGGCCTTTTGTAGCACTCGCAAATGTGGCGCTAATGCATGTTCCGTTTCAATTTTAATTATCTCATCTTGCGAAAGCAATGTAAAAATTCTAATGTATTTTGCTGCATCTATATCACTTGCATTTAACCAAAATTGATAAAATTTATAAGGAGAGGTAAGATTAGGATCCAACCAAACATTTCCGCTTTCACTTTTTCCAAATTTACTACCATCTGCTTTAGTGATAAGTGGACAAGTAAGGGCAAATCCTTCACCACCTTCCATTCGTCGAATAAGTTCAGTGCCAGTAGTGATATTACCCCACTGATCAGAACCACCCATTTGCACTTTGCAATTGTAATTCTTATACAAATGGAAGAAATCATAGCCTTGAATTAACTGATAGCTAAATTCAGTAAAAGAGATTCCTGATTCCAAGCGATTTTGAACAGAATCTTTCGACATCATATAACTTACGGTGATTTGCTTTCCTACTTCACGTAAAAAATCTAATAGACTCCACTTTTTAAACCAATCATAATTATTAACAAGTTCAGCTTTATTTTCGCCATCCGTAAAATTTAAAAAATTAGAGAGTTGCTTGCGAGTACACGCTACATTATGGTTGAGGGTATCCTCTTGAAGCAATTTTCGTTCTTCTCGTTTGCCCGATGGGTCGCCAACCATCCCAGTAGCACCTCCAACCAATGCCACGGGTTTATGTCCATTCACTTGAAGATGTTTTAATAACATAATTGGAACTAGATTACCAACATGTAAAGACTCAGCTGTAGGATCGAAACCTACATAAGCAGTAGTAACCTCTTTTTCAAACTGTTCAGCAGTTCCTGGCATAACGTCGTGGATCATACCACGCCATTTTAACTCTTCAATAAAATTTAGCTTCTTAGACATAGGTTGCAAAGATAATTTATTAGCTGTTAAATCAGACTTGTTAACGCAGATAAAATAAGTTGCTAAAATGACATAACTTACTAATTTTCAATAAATTTAAACACATCAAAAGATTTCTTCCTTTTCTATACGGAATAATTATCCATCATTAAGTGGGGCAATTAAAGTACTATTTTTAAGTTTTGAAAAATGATTTCAATATGAACTAAAACTGTAATATAGATACTTTATTTTGCAGTATATTTAGAATTTAAAATTTAAAGCAAAATGAAATCGATATATACAATGTTTTGTTTGGTGATTGCATCAATTTTTAATGTATCAGGTTCAACAACACCAGAAAACTACCTAATTAGATGTAATGAAAAACTAATTGATGTTGTTATGGAGGATCTTTTTACTCCTCCTGTTGCTAGTCGCGTTCACGTTTATCCAAATATAGCAGCATATGAAGTATTATGTATTGGAAATCCTTCATTAATTTCATTAACAGGAGCCATAAAACATTTGCCGAAATTAAATCTTGAAAAAACTGAAATCAATTATTCAATAGCTGCTGAATTTGCTTTTACTACTGTTGCAAAAAAAGTAGTATTTTCAGAATATATGATTACTGATTTTGAAAAAGAAGAAGCTGATAATTGGAAAAATAAAAATATTGATTCATCAATGCTTATCAAATCCATTGAATTTGGAAAAGCTGCTGGAAAGCAAATTATTGAATGGATGATTAAAGATAATTATATTCAAATTAAAACAATGGAACGTTATGTGCTTAGTGATGCTATTGGTGCTTGGAAACCTACAGCTCCTGAATATACAAACGGAATTGAACCTCATTGGAATTTAATGCGATCTTTAGTAACAGATTCATCCGCGCAAATCAAACCAATTCCAAATGTCCCGTTTAGTGAAAATAAAAATTCACTCTATTATAAGAATGCTATGGATGTTTATAAAAGATCTAAAACATTAGATACAACTAAAAAAATGATTGCTCAATTTTGGGATTGCAACCCTAACATCTCTTATTCAGAAGGGCATTTAACATATTTTGTACATAAAATCTCACCGGGAGGACATTGGCTAAAGATAACTGGACAGGCATGTAAAAATTTAGGATTTGATGAATTAAAAACAGTACAAACTTATTCATTAGTAGCAATAGGATTGTATGAATCATTAATTAGTTGTTGGTCGGAAAAATATCGTAGTCAAGCAATGCGCCCTGAGACCTACATTAACAGTTTGATTGATTCAAAGTGGCTCCCATACATACAAACCCCACCTTTCCCAGAATACACAAGTGGCCATAGTGTTTTATCAAGTACTTCTGCAACAATATTAACCGAACTTATTCCTCAACCATATACTTTTACTGATTCTTCAGAAATGTATATTAATATTCCACCTCGAACATTTGAATCACTTAAAAGTGCAGCGCAAGAAGCAAGTATAAGTAGATTTTATGGTGGAATTCATTATATGCCTTCATTAAATAATGGCGCAGTTCAAGGACAATTAATTGGGAAATTAGTTTTACAAAAAACATATAATCGCAAGTGAAAAAAATAATATATTTATTAATTCTATTAGATGTTATTTGCATCAATGTGACTAAGGCTCAACTTTCATTTACTCAAATAAAATCTGAGTATTCGGGAATTGATTTTAAAAACATAATAAATGAATCGGATTCATTAAATGAATTCACGTTTTATTATATGTTGAATGGTGGCGGAGTAGCAATTGGCGATATAAATAATGATGGCTTATCAGATATATATTTTATATCCAACATGCAATCAAATAAATTATATCTTAATTTAGGTAATCTAAAATTTAAAGACATTACAGATAGTGCAAAAGTTAATGGTGGAGATGGATTTAAAACTGGAGTTACAATGGTTGATATTAATGCTGATGGCTTTTTAGATATCTATGTATGTAAATCAGCTTATGCAGGAAGTAAGTTTCGTAAAAATGTTTTATACATTAATAATGGAAATAATACTTTTACAGAGAAAGCTTCAGAGTTTGGTTTAGATGATGCAAGTTATAGTACTCAATCTTTTTTTTACGATATGGATCTTGATGGAGATTTAGATATGTTTTTATTAAATCATCCGATTGATATGAAAAGTGCTAACAACATTCCTTTAAGTTATGATAAAGATGGGAACTTATTTGCCAAGCAAGATACTCTAAGAACATTTGTTAGTAACAGATATTACGAAAATATAAATGGTCATTTCACTGATAAAACATTTTCTGCAGGACTTGGGACTTATGCCTTTGGATTAAGTTCCATAATCGATGATTTTAATGGAGATGGGTTTCCTGATATTTATATCTGTAATGATGTAAAAGAACCGGATTACCTATTCATCAATAACAAAAACAAAACATTCACAAATAAAGCATCCGATTATTTTAAACATTTTAGTTATTCATCAATGGGATCGGATTATGCCGATATAAATAATGATGGAGCATTAGATCTTGTAGCGTTAGATATGCTACCAGAATCTTTAGGACGGTTAAAAGAACTTATAGGACCACCCAAATATGATAATTTCTACACAAAAGTAAAATACGGATTAGGCTATCAATACGTAAAGAATGTTTTACAATTAAACAATGGAAACAATACCTACTCTGATATAAGTTACTTGTCAGGTATTGCTTCAACGGAATGGAGCTGGACACCACTGCTTGCTGATTTTGATAACGATGGTCTTAAAGATCTTTATATTACAAACGGATATTTAAGAGATATTACCAATATGGATTTCATGATGTATGAAGGAGATTCTATAAGGAAAGAAGTAATGAAAGCTCGAAAGACTGACGAAGCATTGAAAATACTTTCTGTTATACCATCATACAAAATGCAAAATTATTTTTATAAGAATAATGGCAATCTTACGTTTAGCAATATTACCAAAGATTGCGGAATGACTGTTCCTTCTTGGAGTAATGGAGCAGTTTATGCAGATCTTGATAATGACGGTGATCTAGATATCATTGTAAACAATCTAATGGAGGAACCTTTTTTATATCGTAACAATACTTCAGAAAATAAATCAGGAAATTTTATACGATTTAAATTAATTGGACCTAAAGAAAATCCTTTCGGAATTGGAGTATCCATACGACTTGATACCCCTGATGGCAAAAAACAAGTGCAACATTTTATGCCCGACAAAGGATATTTATCATGCAATGAATGGTTTGTTCATTTTGGAATTGGAGGAAACCAATCTGCGAATGCAGTTATTACTTGGCCAAATGGATACACTGAAAATGTAATGGGAATTGGAGCAAATAACTATTATCCTGCTGATATAAAAAATGCTACATCAACATTAAATAATGATACTTTAAAAACCACACCACTTTTTATTGACATTACTAAACAAACTAATGTATCCTATATTTCTAAAGAAAACACTTACATTGATTTTAAACAAGAGCCACTTTTACCTCATGAGTTCTCTAAAATGGGACCAACTATTGCTGTTGCGGATATAAATAACGATGGGCTTGATGATTTTTATGTTGGGGGAAGTAAAGACCATGAAGGAACAATCTTTATTCAAGATTTGTTGGGACAATTTAAAATAAAAAATGAACAAGAATTAATTGCTGATAAAGAATTTGAAGATTTAGGTTCAGAATTTTTTGATGCAGATAATGATGGTGATAAAGATTTAATTGTTGTTTCAGGTGGTAATGAGTATCCAGATGATTCTATTAAATATCCTGTAAGACTATATATGAATGATGGAAATGGGAATTTTAAAAAGAATTCTTCATTTCCAAATATATATACGAGTGCGAAAGCAATTGCCATTGATGATTATGATAAAGATGGAGATCAAGATGTATTTATTGGAGGAAGAGTTGTACCTGGTCGTTATGGATTAATGCCAAATAGCTATTTAATGAAAAATAATAAGGGATACTTTTCTGAAGTGGCTAATATTTCACTGAAAAACATTGGAATGGTAACTGGTGCAATATGGTGCGACGTTGATGGAGATAGCTGGAAAGATTTAGTTTTAGTTGGAGAATGGATGCCGTTAACCATATTTAAAAACAAAAATGGAGTACTGGATAGTTTACCAACGATAACTTCCAATTCGTATGGTTGGTGGAACACAATTCAGCAAGCCGATTTGGATGGAGATGGAGATATGGATCTCATTGCTGGCAATATTAGTTTTAACACTAAATATAAAGCGAATGAGCAATTCCCTTTAACGATGATTGTTAGTGATTTTGACAATAATGGTAGTACGGATTGCATTATTAGTGCTTATCAAGATGGAATTAGTTATCCAATTGCGATGCGTGATGTTTTATTAGATCAAATTCCAACTTTGAAAAAGAAATTTTTACGTTATAAAGATTACTCATCAGCTACTATAAATACTATTTTCAGTTCTGAGCAGCTCAAAAAAGCAACTACATTAAAAATGAATGATATTGCAAATACTGTATTTACGAATGATGGATACGGAAATTTTACACAACAATATCTCCCCGTTAAGTCGCAAATATTCCCGATTAATGCAGTTATTACCGAAGACGTGAATAAAGATGGAATCGTTGATTTATTAGTTGCAGGCAATGATTATTCTACAGAAGTTGAAACTGGAAGAAAAGATGGAGGAATAGGACTGTATTTAAGCGGAATTGGGAAAAATAAATTTAAAGCAACACCAGTTACTGAAAGTGGTTTTTATGTCCCTGGTGATGTAAAATGTATGAAGAAAATTGTAATAAAAAATAAATCTTGTGTTATTGTTGGGAAAAATTCAGATGCAATTCAAATACTTCAACTTAACAACTAAATTATGCAAATATTACTTCGATTAAAGAAAAAACTCCCTTTACAATTAACTGTGATTTTATATGAATAATATAAAAAATAATATCACTTTTGTAACAATATGATATTAGTAACTGGCGGAACGGGACTTGTTGGATCTCGTCTTTTATATGATCTTGCTAAAAAGGAAAAAAAAGTACGTGCCTTAAAACGTGCTAATTCTTCATTAGATCTCTTTAACAACTGGATAAAAGAAGAGCCCGAACTTTCAAAATTTATTGAATGGGTAGATGGAGATTTACTAGATCTATTTAGTTTAGCAGATGCTTTAACTGATATAACAATTATCTATCATTGTGCCGCATACATTTCCTTTGTGCCTGCAGACATGAAATTGATGGAGCAAACAAATATTGAAGGAACTGCAAATCTTATTAATCTTTGTTTAGAGAAAAAAGATTTCATATGCTTTTGTCATGTAAGTTCGGTTGCTTCACTTGGCAGAGTAAGTGAAAATATTTTGATTGACGAAACGAATGAATGGATTCCTGGCAAACATAATTCCAATTATGGGATCAGTAAATATGGTGCGGAACGAGAAGTATGGAGAGGGATCGCTGAAGGACTAAACGCTGTAATAGTAAATCCAAGTATAATTATTGGACCTGGGAATTGGAATAAAGGAAGTTCTGAAATATTTCTGCGTTTAAAAAATGGATTTAAGTTTTATACTGATGGAACTAGTGGCTTTGTTGATGTGGTAGATGTATCTTCAGCAATGCAATTTTTAGTTGAACGGAACATTTTAGGAGAACGATATATATTGAACTCAAAAAATATAAGTTTTAAAGATCTTTTTATTTTAATCGCTAACGAACTTCATACTAATCCACCTTTCATTCATGTACAATCTTGGGTAAGTGCTATTGTTTGGAGGTTAGAAAAATTAAGATCCAAGATAACAGGTAAAAAGCCATTTATAACCAAAGAAACTGCACATTCTGGGCATCAACTATATAGCTATAATGCACATAAAATTGAAGCGTTAGGATTTAAGTTTATTCCATTGAACCAAACTATAAAAACAACTTGCGCTGAATTAGTTAAATCGTACCCTTAATTTGATTTTCCTGCTGCTAACTTTTGCTGAGTGGGGCTAAACCGATTGAAAAAATTCAACCAAATGGCGCGGCTAGTTCTAAACGTGTATGGAGATAAAATTAATAGTACTAATGTTAAAATTACAAGAAATGGTATAGGATCGAATTTTGGCACGATCAAAAAATAAAGTAAAAATATTCCAACTCCAATTGCAATAGTAAAAGCATAACTAACATACATTGCGCCGTAAAAATAGCCAGGCTCAGGAGAAAAATTTAAATCACATTTCGGACAATGCGAAAACATTTTAGCAGTCTGTTTTAAATGATAAGGATTCATATCTGGATATAAATCACCTTCTAAACATCGCGGACATTTATGAGTAAGACTACTTTTTAAGATATGAAAAAATGACATGGTATTAGAATTTAATGCAAAAATACAACAACTTATACATAAGAACCACATAGAAACTATCTAATAATTAGAAAAATGATTTTAATCCTGTTTTTTCATAAAAATTAAATCATAATAGATATTAAAACTATATTTTTAATTAAATACATTTTCAATAAAAAAT
>JANPGA010000124.1:0-3878 GCA_031423735.1 Bacteroidota bacterium
TTCAAGAACAATCAAATACCGATTGGAAAGAAATGTATCAGGTTTTTAATATGGGGCATAGAATGGAAATTTACATTTCGGAGGAATTAGCCTCATCGATTATTGATATTGCTTCAAAATTTGGCATCGAAGGACGGGTAATTGGAAGAGTTGAATCATCAGAAAAAAAACAATTAACAATTCATTCAGAGAATGGTAAATTTTTGTGGTAACACGAGCCGCTAATTTGTAAATTTGCAATATTATGTCAAAAGAAAACCTTTTAGAAAGGCTTGAAGGGCTAGTTGCCCGTTATCATGAAATTGGAACTCAATTAGGTGATCCTTCGGTTATTGCTGATCGTAAGCGATTTATGCAGATGAACAAGGCTTATAAAGATCTTGAACAAATTGTTGAAGCTGAAAAGGAATATCGCCAAGTAATTAATGAGTTGAACCAAGCACGTGAAGTTTTATCCGAAGAAAAGGATGAAGATTTTAGAGCCATGGCAAAAATTGAAGTTGAAGAACTTGAGCCTAGAAAGGAAAAATTAGAAGAGCATATTCAGATTTTATTGATCCCAGAAGATCCTGAGGATAGTAAGAATGCAATTATTGAAATTCGTGGAGGAACTGGCGGTGATGAAGCGAGTATTTTTGCTGGAGATCTTTATCGTATGTATACGCGTTATTGCGAACAACGTGGATGGAAAGTTGAAACTATCGATTTTAATGATGGAAATACTGGTGGCTATAAAGAAGTAATTATGGAGGTAACAGGATCACATGCATATGGTATTTTGAAATATGAAAGTGGTGTGCATCGTGTTCAACGAGTTCCAGAAACAGAAACGCAAGGACGTATTCATACTTCTGCTGCAACTGTTGCTATCATGCCTGAAGCAGATGAATTTGATGAGATAATAATTAATCCTGCCGACCTAGAATTGCAAACCTCTAGATCAGGTGGTGCTGGTGGGCAAAATGTAAATAAAGTAGAAACAAAAGTTCAATTAACTCATAAACCTTCAGGGATTGTTGTTACATGTCAAATAGAAAGATCTCAGCTAGGTAATCGTGAACGTGCAATGGCGATGTTGAAGTCGAGGTTATATGATTTGGAGTATAATAAAAGGATGGAAGAAGTTTCCAAGAAACGTAAGACTTTAGTTTCTACTGGTGATCGTTCTGCTAAAATTCGTACTTATAATTATCCACAAAGTAGAGTAACCGATCATCGTATTGGATATACCTCTCATAATTTAACTTCCGTAATGAACGGTGATATTCAAGGATTCATTGACGCTCTTCAATTTGCAGAAAATACTGAGAAGATGAAGGAAGAAAGTTTAATCGGTTAATTCGTAAAATTTTAACATGAATCGTCACGAACTTTTTCAACAAATACAAAAGAAAAAAAGTTATTTGTGTATTGGTTTAGATACTGATATTCGAAAGATTCCGAAATATTTATTGGAGTTAGAAGATCCAATTTTTGAGTTTAACAAATTAATTATTGAAGCAACTCATGATCTTTGTGTTGCTTACAAACCCAATCTTGCTTTTTATGAAAGTTTAGGAAGTAAAGGCTGGGAAAGTTTAGAAAAGACGTTGAAGGTAATCCCTAAAGAGTGCTTTACAATTGCTGATGCGAAACGTGGGGATATAGGCAATACTTCATCATTATATGCACGTGCATTTTTTGAGCAAATGAATTTCGACGCTGTCACGATAGCACCATATATGGGAGAAGATTCTGTAAGTCCTTTTTTAGCGTTTGATGGAAAATGGGCAATTGTTTTGGCGCTTACCTCTAATGATGGAGCAAAAGATTTTCAGATGTTGCAAATTGCAGATGAAAATAAAACTGCATTATATGAAAAGGTAATTCAAACAAATCTTCAATGGGGAAGTCCGGATAATTTAATGTTTGTTATTGGTGCCACTAGAGAGGAGCAATTTTCTCATGTACGTTCACTAGCTCCCCATCACTTTTTCCTAGTTCCTGGTGTAGGTGCACAAGGTGGAGATTTAAAAGCAATTTCTCGAAATGGAATGAATGACCAATGCGGATTGTTAGTGAATTCATCTCGACAAATTATTTATGCTAGTGATGGGAAAGATTTTGCTTCAGCAGCTTGTGAAGCAGCATTGTGTGTTCAACTAGAAATGCAATCATTACTTTTAGAAAAAAAACTTATCTAAATTATTATCCGATATTAATTATTTGAAATTGAATAGTCACATTTTCAATTTTTAGCTTTACCAAATAATTATTTTTAATGCGATATAAAAAGTGGCGATATAAAGTCAATGAATATTTTACATTCTCGCAAAGAGAACGAAATGGAATTCTTGTATTAAGTATTGTTTTAATTATTCTGCAAGTATCTATTTGGGTTTTACATTTTCTTCCAGATCCTGATCCATTAAAGTTGGATGCAATAACCATGAAAAAACTCGCAGAATTTGAAGTTGAATTAAGAAACAAAACTAAAACGGAGAAGCGGTCTTTCAAATCTTTTTCAAGTAGAGATACCATTCTTAAAAAAAATAAAGAAGAGTTATTTGTTTTTAATCCAAATACATTAACTGAAGAAGGATGGATGCGTTTGGGTTTTTCAGAAAAACAAACAAGTGCAATTATTAAGTGGCGAGAGCGATCGGGTAAATTTCATAATAAGGAAGATGTGGCAAAGGTCTGGGTGATTAATCCTGAAAAATTTCAACGATTAGAGTCCTATATTTCAATTCCAGTTTCTGATCAAAGAGATACTATTTCATTTGCTCCCAAATATCCCATTAAGAAAGCTTATGAAAGGCCAATTGCGCCACTTGTTGAATTAAATTCTGCTGATTCAACATTACTATCTACTTTACCATTAATTGGAGAAGGAAGAGCGAGGTCAATAATACGTTACCGAGAATTCCTTGGTGGATTTATTTCTGCAAATCAATTATCAGAAGTTCGAAATTTACCTGATTCAGTAATCAAGTTATTAATTCCAAAAATTAAAATTGATCTAAGCAAAGTAAAAAGTTTAAATATAAATTTACTTGATGCAAATGGATTGCGTCATCCGTATCTTCCTAAAGCCCAAGCCAATATGATAGTAAATTTTCGCCATGAGCATGGGAATTTTAAAACTATCGAAGACCTTAAGCAACTTCCCTTGTTCAATGACGAATTATACCGTAAAATTGCACCATATTTAACAGTTAACCCTTAATTATTATGGAATTTAGTAACACGGAAAGCCAACAGCTAATTGCTCAAACTGTACGTGATTTTGCTGAAAAGCATATTCGCCCTGATTTGATGGTTTGGGATGAGTCACAGCAATTTCCAATTGAAGTTTTTAAAAAATTGGGAGCACTAGGATTAATGGGAGTTTTGGTTCCTGAAGAATATGGTGGAGCTGGATTATCCTATTTCGAATATGTAACGGCTATTCAAGAATTAGCACGTGTTTGTGGATCTATTGGGCTTTCGATGGCTGCGCATAATTCACTTTGTACTGGTCATATAATGACATTTGGTAACGAAGAACAAAAGAAAAAATATCTACCAAAATTAGCTACAGCTGAATGGATAGGGGCGTGGGGATTAACTGAAGCAAATACTGGTAGTGATGCAATGCGTATGCAATGTGTTGCAAAGCAAGATGGCGATGATTGGATAATTAACGGAACAAAAAATTGGATCACACACGGAATTAGCGGCGATGTTGCTGTAGTATTAGCACGTACTGGGGATTTGCTCGATTCAAATGGAATTACTGCTTTTATTGTTGAACGTACTACACCAGGGTTTAAAGCAGGTAAGAAAGAAAATAAATTAGGAATGCGTGCTTCAGAAACCGCTGAAATGATTTTTGAAGATTGTCGTGTGCATAAAAG
>JANPGA010000125.1:0-9321 GCA_031423735.1 Bacteroidota bacterium
TTTTCTAATCCTTTCAAAAACAACTGCACATTTTCGTTATTCCTTTCAGCTTTAACTTTATTTATTTTATCTGTTTGTACTGTACGAATACTATCATCAACTGCAAATAAATCGGCGAATGGAGGTTCTTCCATTGGAAACTTATTTACCCCAACAATTACTTTTTCACCTGATTCAATATCACGTTGGTATTGGTAAGCGGATTGCGCTATTTCTCGTTGAATATATCCAGCTTCTATAGCACTAACAGCTCCTCCCATTTCATCGATACGACGAATATAATCCCATGCCTTTTCTTCAACATCATTGGTGAGTGCTTCTACAAAATAACTTCCGCCTAAAGGATCTACGGTTAATGGCACTCCGCTTTCATATGCGATCACTTGTTGCGTTCGTAAAGCTAATCTTGCAGCATCAGCGGTTGGCAAAGCTAAGGCTTCATCAAATCCATTCGTATGTAATGATTGAGTTCCACCCATTACTGCTGCCAATGCCTGAATGGTTACTCGAACAATATTATTTTGAGGTTGTTGTGCAGTTAAAGTAGATCCACCTGTTTGGGTGTGAAAACGCAACATTTGAGCTCGTGGGTCAGTTGCTCCT
This sequence comes from Bacteroidota bacterium, assembly GCA_031423735.1. GTDB lineage: Bacteria > Bacteroidota > Bacteroidia > AKYH767-A > OLB10 > JANXSD01. The sequence goes on from JANPGA010000125.1 coordinate 604, forward strand.
AATTCTTTAGTGATGGTTGCCCACATCCTTCTTGCTGCACGAAATTTTGCTACTTCTTCAAATAAATTATTGTGAGCATTAAAGAAAAAAGAAATACGTTTTGCGAAAACATTGATATCTAATCCTGCATCAATAGCAGCTTTCAAATAAGCCTTTCCATCGGCTAAGGTAAAAGCAAGTTCTTGTACTGCATTGGAACCAGCTTCACGGATATGATATCCAGAAACTGAAATCGTATTCCATTTCGGAATTTCTTTACTACAATAAGCAAAAATATCAGTTATGATACGCATGCTAGGCTTAGGAGGATAAATATAGGTTCCTCGAGCTGCGTATTCTTTTAAAATATCATTTTGTATAGTGCCTGAAATATTTTTTAAATCTGCACCTTGTTTTTTTGCTAATGCAATATACATGCATAACAACGTTGATGCAGATGCGTTAATAGTCATGGAGGTTGTAATTTTCTCCAATTGTATTTTGTCAAATAAAATTTCAATATCACGTAAGGTATCAATTGCAACACCCGCCTTCCCTACTTCACCTTCTGATAATGCGTGATCTGAATCATAACCAATTTGTGTTGGCAAGTCAAAAGCAACGGACAATCCAGTAGTTCCTTGATTTAATAAATAATGATAACGTTTATTACTTTCTTCGGCAGTTGAAAAACCTGCATATTGGCGCATAGTCCATAACTTACCTCTGTACATATCTGGCTGAATTCCTCTTGTAAAGGGGAAATCTCCAGCATCTTCATTCATCTCCGTGGAATCTTTATAAATTCTATTTACTTCGATTCCTGAATCGGTTGAATAGGGAGATTTTTTTTCGTCGCTCATTACCTTTATTTTTAAAATTAACCAAACAATTGTGCAACTTCTGCTTTTAAGATAGTAAGAGCGCGTTGAGTAGGAAAATCATCTTTCTCCAACATTAAATCGAACATATTTTTACTCAATTCATGAGAAGGTGCATTTGGATCAAGCATTGAAGCACTAATATTGATCAATCTAGCGATATCTTCTTTTGCATTTCTAATTACAGTCCATATTGCTGCCGAAACATAAATCTGTTGTGAGAAATTATGCTCAAATTCTGTTCTAACAACCTCAATTAGTTGAGATTGAAATTCTTGCACAGAGGCACCGGGCATGTAATTATTCACCAACATAACATTTGGGGAAATTCGTTCCAAGTACATTGCAAGTCGCTCATATGCTTGTAAACGCAGGGGAATCAGGTCTTTTTGAAGAGAAATCTTCGTTTCAATAATTTTAAGATTTTGCTCTCGTTCGAGAAACTTCTTAATTAGAGTATATGCTGTAATAAACACCAATAAGGATGGTGCTAAATAGACTAGAAAATCAATAATTCCTTTAGGTAATTCCATAATTTCGTTAAGAGAGGTCAAATATCGTAAAAACAGTGGAGATGGTTACTAAATGTGAAACCAAGACAATCAGTCGTTTATAGTAATAATTAACCATGAAACCCTTACTGGATATGGATTTTCAGCTAAGTAATCATACTGATAAATAATATTATGGTCACATTGAAAGGCTTTTTTGATAGTTTTGCGGATCTTAAAAAGGGCTAAATGCCATTTATGAACCATCTCTCGAACAGAATTAACGATTTAAAAGAATCGGCAACTATTGCAATGGCACGTTTAAGTCGTGAATTACAAGAGGAAGGCCACGATATAATTAGCTTATCATTAGGCGAACCTGATTTTGTTACACCTGACAATATTCGCGATGCAGCAAAAAAAGCTATTGATGATGGTTTTACTTTTTACCCACCCATCGCAGGATTCAAAGATTTACGAATTGCCATTAGTGAAAAGTTTAAAAGAGAGAATAATTTAGACTACACACCAGAACAAATAATCGTTTCTACTGGAGCCAAACAGAGTATCGCAAATGTTGTACTTAGTATAATAAATCCTGGTGATGAAGTAATTGTACCTGCACCCTATTGGGTAAGTTATTCCCAAATTATTAAATTAGCTGGAGGTATTCCAATTTACATTACTACATCAGTTGATAATGACTTCAAACCGTTTCCTGAGCAGATAAAAGCTGCAATCACACCAAAGACAAAATTATTTATATTTTCTTCGCCATGTAATCCTACAGGATCCATGTTTTCGAAAGAAGAATTAAAAAGTATTGCTGAAATCATTCTGCCTCACCCACAAATTTATATTCTTTCGGATGAAATATATGAACACATTCGCTTTGAAGCCACACATGAAAGCATTGCTCAATTTGATTTTATTAAAGAGCGAGTTATTATTGTAAATGGTGTTTCAAAAGGATATGCTATGACGGGTTGGCGCATAGGATATATTGGAGCATCGTTAGAGATTGCTAAGGCGTGTGATAAAATGCAAGGACAGTTTACCTCTGCCGCCTGTTCTATAGCACAAAAGGCTGCATTAGAAGCGGTAAGTAGTGAATGGGATCAATATGATTTTATGCGTGAATCGTTTTTACGTCGACGAGATTTAGTACTTGGTTTATTAAAACAAATTCCTGGAATTAAATACAATATTCCCAAAGGTGCATTTTATTTTTTCCCTGATGTTTCGTCTTACTTCGGTAAAAGTTCGGGTGCTGACCATATAAATAATGCTACCGATCTTTGTATGTTTTTATTAAAAGATGCTAAAGTTTCGATTGTAACTGGTGAAGCTTTTGGAGATAATAATTGTGTAAGATTATCGTATGCTACCTCTGATGATTTATTAATCGAATCAATGAGAAGAATTAAAGAATCTTTGGAAAAACTAAATTAGCGGACTAATATATCCTCATTTATTTTGTTCGTTAATTTATTTAGTCTTGAAATCCAGCACATCGACTTACTATTTAAAATAGTTTGAAAAAATTTAATATAGAAGAAACATGATATCAAGGTTAAATCCACTTAGGAATCTTATTCTTCTACTAACAATTCTTAAGATTGGTATAAGCTTAATGAATTTTGACTTTAGCAGGATGCATTCAGATGAAGAACGCAACTATAATATTGCCCTCAACTACAAACAAGGTCATGATTACTCTGTAACAACCGATAATATTACGTTTCGATTAAGTTCCTTTCACGGAAGTTTTACAGTTTTTTTATATAAATATTTTATTGAAAATAATATAAGAAAAGAGTCATGGATTCTTTTCTACTTTATTATTTCTAATATTTTCTACTCCATTTCATTATTTTATTTTTACAAGATCAGCACTTACTTCTTAAGTGATCAACTTTCATTACTAAGCACCTTTCTATATGGAGTGTATCCAAGTGTTTTATTTTATATTGGATCAATTTTTTTCTATGAAAATATAGTATTGTATTTTTTATTAATTGTAATTTACTATTTATTAAAATGGTACACTACAAAAAATATTTCGAATGGGGAATTAATCTGGATTTCAACTTTAATTGTTTTAAGTTGTATTCTTCGTGGGCAAATGATTTTTGTTTACATGATTATATTTAGTTCATATCTCTTGGCGAATTTTCAAAAGAAAATCAATGTCCACAAGCTATTTAAGCTTAGTTTTTTAACAATCCTACTACTTGGGATAACGCATTATCCTGTACTTCAAAAGAATCATAAAATGTTTAATGCTTATATAATTTCCACGCAACCTGGATTTGAGTTTTTGCAGGGACATAGTCCGGTTGCTAGAGGAAGCTGGTATGGCAAATGGGAGTACCCTGATAACGAACTATACATTTATGCACATGAAAATATTCCAGGACTTGACACTTTGAACGAATACCAATCATCAGTTAAAAGGGCAAAGCTGGGATTTAGTTGGTTAAAAAATAATCCATTGAAGGATTTTCAACTTGAAATTAAAAAGATGGCAATTTACTTCCTTCCTTACAATTTTGAGTTGTTGCCATTTAGTAATAAAATAAATCCGTTTAATCTAATTATCCATTTAGGATTTGGTATCTATTGTTGCTACCTTATTTTCTTTAAGCGGAATCTATTTAATACACAACTGTTAATTATTCTATTACCTATAATTGCTTCTTTACTTATATGCATTTGTTTTTTTTCAGGTTACCGCTGGCGGTTTTATGGTGAACCCTTTATGATTCTTACTGTTATTATCTTACTAAGTCATTTAAAACTATTACCAATTAGTTTCAAAAGTAGCAAGTGATTCATTAACGTTGGAAAAACACATGTCAGCTTTGTTCAATTTTGCTAAATTTGCACAATAAATTCACAACTTGAGTCAATATTCATCAATACAAGAAATTTTCAACGCATTTAACCGTTTAAAGGTGATGGTTATTGGCGATGTTATGGTAGATGCTTACCTCTGGGGTAAAGTAGACAGGATCTCTCCTGAGGCTCCTGTTCCAATAGTTGCAATTCAAAAGCGAGAGAGCAGATTGGGAGGGGCAGCCAACGTTGCCATCAACATTCGGGCGATGGGAGCCACTCCTATCCTATGCTCTGTAATTGGCGACGATAGAAATGGAGAAGACTTGAAAGGCCTTATTACTGAATTAGGAATGAACAGTGCTGGCATGGTAAGTTCATCTGAAAGAGTGACCACTGTTAAAACAAGAGTGATAGGCAACAATCATCAGCTATTACGCGTTGATGACGAAGTGATTCATGATCTTTCTGAAAAAGAAAATGCAGCCTTACTAGAAAAAGTGTTGCAATTACTTAAATCAGATCGACCAGATGTTGTAATTTTTGAAGATTATGACAAAGGTGTGTTAGGTGAAAAACTTATTGCTGAAATCGTATCGAACTGTAATAAGATGGGAATACCTACGGCTGTTGATCCTAAGAAAAAAAACTTTTTAGTCTATAGAAATGTTACTTTATTTAAGCCCAATCTTCACGAATTAAAAACCGGATTAAAAATAGAGTTAGACAAACCAATAGCCAAAAATATAGAAGAAAGTACTCGAAATTTTCGAGAATCGAATAATATTAAAACATTGATGGTAACTCTTTCCGAACATGGCGTTTTTTATTGTGAAGGCAAAACCAATGAAGTTATTCCGGCTCATATCCGAACAATTTCAGATGTATCAGGAGCAGGTGATACCGTAATAAGTGTTGCTGCATTGTGTTTAGCACTAAATCTTCCATCTTCAACTATGGCTGCTTTGGCAAATCTTGCAGGAGGATTAGTTTGTGAAAAAGTTGGAGTTGTACCAATTGATAAAGAACAATTATTAGAAGAAGCTTTGCAAATAAAATTATGACGGTAATTCCTCAGCATTATAAAGGAACAAATAAGCGTGAGCGTGTTGAAGAAATGTTTAACAGCATTGCACCACGTTACGATTTGCTTAACCGCGTTTTATCTGGAGGAATCGATAAAAAATGGAGAAGAAATGCTATTAACCAATTAATAAACATTCAACCTAAAAGGATTCTTGATATTGCTACTGGAACAGCCGACTTAGCTCTTGAGTCAGTACGATTATCTCCAACAGAAATTATAGGATTGGATATTTCCAATAATATGTTAGAGATTGGTCGTGATAAAATTAAACAACGTAAATTAGATCATTTAATAAGGCTGGATCAAGGTGACTCTGAAAATTTGCCTTATTCCGATAATTATTTCGATGCAATAACTGTAGCTTTTGGAGTTCGAAACTTCGAACATCTTGAAAAAGGATTATCGGAGATGTTTAGAGTATTAAAACCAGATGGAATGATTGTGGTACTTGAATTTTCACAACCTACATCCTTTCCGATAAAACAATTTTATAATTTTTATTCTAAATATATTTTGCCAACTATTGGTTCTTTGATATCGAAAGAGCGATCTGCTTACGAATATCTTCCTGAATCAGTAAAAGCATTTCCTTATGGAAATAAATTTTTAGACGTACTTACAAAAGTAAAATATAAAGACACAAAATGTTTGCCCCAAACTTTCGGAATTGCAAGCATTTATACAGCTAAAAAATAATGATAAGGATTATAAAATACAGAAAATATTTTCAATTGGTTTTATTTTTGTTCCTTATTGGATTACAGCCAGTAATAGCTCAACAACAACGCGTAAAAAACCTTGAAAAGTACGACAATCAAAAAATACATTTTGGATTTTTATTAGGCATCAATAATACAGATTTTAAAGTAACGAGATCGGCAGAATTATACAAATCAGATAGTGCGTTAGTAATCGAACCAGATGGCTTATCTGGATTTAATCTTGGGATTGTTTCCAATATAAAAATTTCTGATCATTTTGATTTTAGATTTATACCTGACCTTGCATTTTCACAACGAAATTTAAATTATCAAATAATAAATCCAGGTAAAGCACCTCTAAAAATAATTAAAAAAATAGAATCTACATTTGTTGAGTTTCCTTTAGAAATAAAATTTAAATCAAAACGAATCAACAATTATCGTATTTATGTTACGAGCGGATTTAAGTATATGATCGATTTAGTATCGCAAGCAAAAGTAGAAAACAATGAACAGCTTGTTAAATTAAAGAAAAAAGATTATGGATATTCTATTGGATTTGGTTTTGATTTTTATATGCCACTTTTTAAATTTTCTCCTGAGATAAAAATGTTTCAAGGAATCCCTAATGTACTTCAAGTTGATGATGCTGTATATTCAACAACCTTACAATCTTTACGCTCACGTATCTTTACTTTTTCACTTACCTTCGAATAAATGCTTCAACGTACTGAGCTCCTGTTGCTGCCTGAACAAGTAGCCCTCGAGCATCAATTTCCAAATTATATTGCTCACCACCTTCAATGTAAAATTGAAGACATAAAAGGTTTTCGATTAGTAAAAAGATCCATAGATGCGCGTTCAAAAGAAGTAAAGATTCGATTGTTTTTTGATGTAGCTATTAATGAATCATTGCCTGAACAAGTAAAAGAATTACGGAATTATCAAAATGTTAATAACGCTGAGCCTGTATTAGTAATTGGCTTTGGTCCAGCTGGAATGTTTGCAGCGATACGACTAATTGAATTAGGTTATAAGCCAATCGTTATTGAAAGAGGTAAAGATGTTCGAAGTAGAAGAAGAGATTTAGCTGCCATAAATCGTGAAGGTGTTATAAATGAGGATTCGAATTATTGTTTTGGTGAAGGTGGAGCTGGAACGTATTCAGATGGGAAACTTTACACTCGATCAGACAAAAGAGGGAATGTGCAAAGAGTACTACATAGTTTTGTAGAGTTTGGAGCGAATGAAGAAATTTTAATTGATGCGCATCCACATATTGGCACAAATAAATTACCAGGAATTGTTACTGCCATGCGTGAAAGAATCGAATCATGTGGCGGGGAAATACATTTCAATACACGATTAACAGAATTTAATATTTCATCGAATTCAATTCTAGGAATTAAAGTAAAAACTACTTCTGCCTCTAGTGGCGATTTTTCAATTGATGCAAAAGCTGTTATTTTAGCAACAGGTCATTCTGCTAGAGATGTGTATAGTTTATTACATCAACAAAAAATATTAATTGAACAAAAACCATTTGCTTTAGGAGTACGAATAGAACATCCTCAAAGCTTGATTGATCAAATTCAATATCATTGTGCAGAACGAAGTTCATTATTGCCTCCTGCCTCATATGGTGTAGCAGGACAAGTTGGCAAACGAGGTGTATATAGTTTTTGTATGTGTCCAGGAGGAATTATTGCACCTGCGGCAACTGCACCTGGAGAAATTGTTGTAAATGGTTGGTCGCCATCAAAAAGAAATAATCCATACGCTAATTCAGGAATTGTTGTAAGTGTAGATGATAATGATTTCAAAGAATTTAGTCAATATGGACCTTTAGCTGCTATGAAATTTCAATCAGCAGTAGAAAAAAAATGTTATGAAGCAGGGGGAGGAAAATTAGTAGCACCAGCACAAAGTATGGTAGATTTTTGTGATGGCAAAAGAACAGCTAGTATCCCAAACACATCTTATATTCCAGGTGTGAGAAGTATTAATTTAAAAGAAGTTTTACCGATCCCCGTTGTTGATGCTTTAAAATTCGCGTTGAAAGATTTTGGCAAAAAGATGAAAGGCTATTATACCAATGATGCAGTTTTAGTTGCAACTGAATCGAGAACTTCCTCGCCAGTTAGAATTCCAAGAGAAAAAGAAACTTGTATGCATCCACAAATTTCAGGACTATTTCCTTGCGCTGAAGGTGCTGGTTATGCTGGAGGAATTGTTTCTGCAGCAATGGATGGCGAACGCTGTGCGGAAAATGCAGTGAAGTATTTAACCATTTAGTATGAGATTCCCAATACGTTTTTAGTTTTATTTGGAATTAAACTAGAAGGGGAGATTTCGAATTCAGAATTAAGAATTCAGAATTCAGAATTAAGAATTCAGAATTAAGAATTAAGAATTCAAAATTAAGAATTAAGAATTAAGAATTAATTTCAGATAGCTAGAGGGATACGAATTCAATATTAAGAATTAAGAATTAAGTTCAGATAGTTGGAGGGATATGAATTCAGAATTCAGAATTCAGAATTCAGAATTTAGAATTTAGAATTTAGAATTTAGAATTCAAAATTAAGGATTAAGAATTAAGAATTAAGTTCAGATAGCTAGAGGAATATGAATTCAGAATTTAGAATTCAAAATTAAGAATTAAGGATTAAGGATTAAGAATTAAGAATTAAGTTCAGATAGCTGGAGGGATATGAATTCAGAATTCAGAATTCAAAATT
>JANPGA010000126.1:0-1878 GCA_031423735.1 Bacteroidota bacterium
TTTTTAATTCAGAATGCAGAATTCAGAATGCAGAATTACTTTTTGTAATCACTGATTTATGAATTATTTACTCCGGTTTCTTTTTGAACTATTAATGATAGAAACTAATAATTTAATTATTTCTTGAAGATCCTGTTTTAATTCTTCTTCAATTTTAAAGACTTTCAAATCAATTAAGTCAAGCCAATATTCTGTTTCATCAGCTTCCTTAAGTGCAATTGCTAATTTATTTTCGAAATCAGCGGTACTTACTGCCCTCTGTGATTCACGTGTATTTGCGCCTATACTTGTTCCACTCTTTACTACCTGATTTGCCAGAACAAATTGCTTACATGCTACTAATGGTTCATTTAAATCCAGAATTTTAGCAGCAAATGCAAAAGTCTTTTTCACTATAATATTGTCTTCCCTACTTTTCATCTTCACAACTCTTTTAATTCTCTTTAACAACGCTTAACTATGTTCGCAGTTTAAGTAAATATTTCAATTCTGAATTCTTAATTCTACATTCTGAATTAATTAGCGTATTTCTTCGACAAATCTTTCGCAACTTTTTCAAGTACACCTGTGATGTCGTCGTTGATAACGCCTTTTCCTAATTGCTCAAGAACTGTAGCATGACTTGCTTTTAATAATGCTAAGAAATCAGCTTCAAACTCACGCACTTTACGCAATGGAACACTTTGTAATAATCCTTTTGTTCCAAGATAAATAATCGCAACTTGTTCTTCAACTCGCTGAGGTGAATATTGACCTTGCTTTAATATTTCTACGTTACGAGATCCTTTGTCGATAACTGCTTTCGTTGCCGCATCTAAATCAGAACCGAATTTTGAGAATGCTTCTAATTCGCGGTATTGTGCTTGATCAAGTTTCAATGTACCAGCAACTTTCTTCATCGATTTGATTTGTGCGTTTCCTCCAACACGTGATACAGAAATACCTACGTTAATTGCAGGACGAACACCCGCGTTGAATAAGTTTGCTTCAAGGAAAATCTGACCATCTGTAATAGAAATTACGTTGGTTGGGATATATGCTGAAACGTCACCTGCTTGAGTTTCGATAATTGGAAGTGCGGTTAATGAACCACCACCTTTTATTATACCTTTTAATGAAACTGGCAAATCATTCATTTGTGATGCAATATCATCCGACTTGATAATTTTTGCAGCACGCTCTAATAAACGACTATGTAAATAAAACACATCACCAGGATATGCTTCACGACCTGGAGGACGACGAAGTAATAAAGATACCTCACGGTAAGCAACTGCTTGTTTTGATAAATCATCATAAACTACTAAAGCAGGGCGACCAGTATCGCGGAAAAATTCACCAATTGATGCGCCAGCCATTGGAGCGTAAAACTGCATTGGTGCAGATTCAGAAGCAGTAGCAGCAACAACAACGGTGTATGGCATTGCACCACGCTCTTCCAATGTTTTTACAATATTTGCAACAGTAGATCCTTTTTGTCCGATTGCAACATAAATGCAATAAACTGTTTGACCTTTGTCGTAGAATTCTTTTTGATTTAAAATTGTATCAATCGCAACAGCAGTTTTACCTGTTTGACGATCACCAATAATCAACTCACGCTGACCACGGCCAATCGGAATCATTGCATCAATAGCTTTGATACCAGTTTGTAAAGGCTCTGCTACTGGCTGGCGATAAATTACTCCTGGAGCTTTACGCTCTAGAGGCATTTCATACGTATCACCAGTGATAGGACCTTTTCCATCGATTGGATTTCCTAAAGTGTCAACAACACGTCCAAGCATTCCTTCGCCTACACGGATCGAAGCAATTTTACCAGTACGTTTTACTGTATCACCTTCTTTAATATCGTTTGAAGCTCCTAATAAAACGACT
>JANPGA010000127.1:0-4895 GCA_031423735.1 Bacteroidota bacterium
AATTCAAAAACCCCCTTCGCCTTGACTACTAAGACCAGTCTTTCAACCGAGAAGACTTCCAATAATCGTATTAATTTCGCCAAAAGCAAGCACCCGTTCCAGTATCCGGATTTTCTTGAAGTTCAGTTGAAGTCATTTAAAGATTTCTTTCAACTTGAAACTACTGCTGATAACCGTACTCAGGAAGGACTTTACAAGGTGTTCAGTGAGAATTTTCCAATCACTGATTCGCGAAACAATTTCGTGCTCGAATTCTTAGATTATTTCGTAGATCCACCTCGTTATTCTATCGAAGAATGTATTGAACGTGGTTTAACACATAGTGTTCCACTTAAAGCAAAATTAAAACTTTACTGTACCGATCCTGAGCATGAGGATTTCGAAACTATCGTACAAGATGTGTATTTGGGAACTATCCCTTATATGACTCCAAAAGGTACGTTCGTAATAAACGGTGCAGAACGTGTTGTTGTATCTCAACTTCATCGTTCTCCAGGTGTGTTTTTTGGCCAAAGCCGACATGCTAATGGAACAAAATTATATTCTGCTCGTGTAATTCCTTTCAAGGGGTCTTGGATCGAATTCGCAACAGATATAAATAACGTCATGTATGCGTACATTGATCGTAAAAAGAAATTCCCAGTAACTACTTTGCTTCGTGCAATAGGTTATCAAACCGACAAAGACATTCTTGAGATATTCGGATTAGCTGATGAAATAAAAGTTAGCAAAGCTGGATTGAAAAAGGTGGTTGGTCGTAAGTTAGCTGCTCGTGTTTTGAAAAGCTGGCTTGAAGATTTCGTTGATGAAGATACCGGTGAAGTAGTTTCTATTGAACGTAACGAGGTAATTCTTGAACGTGAAACTATTATTCAAGATGAGCATATTGATACTATCGTTGATGCAGGTGTAAAATCCATTATCCTTCATAAGGAAGATGCGAATACAAATGATTACGCTATTATTTACAATACGCTTCATAAGGATACTTCAAACTCTGAAAAGGAAGCTGTAGAACATATCTACCGTCAACTTCGTAATGCTGAACCACCAGATGAAGAAACAGCTCGTGGTATTATCGACAAATTATTTTTCTCCGATAAGCGTTATGATCTTGGTGAAGTAGGTCGTTACCGTATCAATCGTAAGTTAAGACTTGAGATTGATGCTAAAACGAAAGTTCTTACTAAAGAAGACATTATATCTATCATTAAATATTTGATTCAGCTGATTAATGCTAAAGCAGATGTTGATGATATCGATCACTTGAGTAATCGTCGAGTGCGTACAGTAGGTGAACAACTTTACTCTCAGTTTGGAGTAGGTTTGGCACGTATGGCTCGTACTATTCGTGAGCGTATGAACGTTCGCGATAATGAAGTGTTTACTCCAGCAGATCTTATAAATGCAAAAACTCTCTCTAGCGTAATTAATTCTTTCTTCGGAACGAATCAGCTGAGTCAGTTTATGGATCAAACGAATCCACTTGCAGAGATTACGCACAAGCGTCGTCTCTCAGCACTCGGACCAGGTGTCTTTCGCGAGAAAGAGCAGGTTTCGAGGTGCGTGATGTTCATTATACTCACTATGGTCGTTTGTGTACTATCGAAACTCCTGAGGGACCAAACATTGGTTTGATTTCTTCTCTTTGTGTGTTTGCAAAAATTAACAATCTTGGATTCATTTCCACACCTTATCGTAAGGTTGCAAATGGTCAGATTGACATGGATTCAGAACCAATTTACTTAACAGCTGAAGAAGAAGATACTAAAGTTATTGCGCAAGCAAATGCTGAAGTAGATGAATCAGGTTTATTCCACGTACAAAAAGTAAAAGCTCGTTTTGAAGGTGACTTCCCAATTGTAGATCCTAAGGAATTACATTTAATGGATGTTGCTCCAAATCAAATTGCATCTATAGCAGCTTCTCTTATTCCGTTCCTCGAGCATGATGATGCAAACCGTGCCCTGATGGGTTCGAACATGCAGCGTCAAGCAGTTCCATTGCTTCGTCCTGAAGCTCCTTATGTTGGAACTGGTTTGGAAGGTGATGTTGTTCGTGATAGCCGTGTATTAATCAATGCTGAGCATGCCGGAGTTGTTGAATATGTTGATGCAATAGAAATTCATATTCGTGGATACCGTAATGATGATGAGAAATTAGTAAGTTTTGAAGATGATCTTAAGATTTATCGTCTTACTAAATTCCAGAAAACAAATCAGAATACTTGTATTAACTTAAAGCCAATTGTTAGAAAAGGTGATAAGGTTAAAAAAGATCAAGTGTTATGTGAAGGATATGCAACTCAAGGCGGTGAACTTGCTTTAGGTCGTAATATGAAAGTGGCATTCATGCCATGGAAAGGAAATAACTTCGAAGATGCGATTGTAATTTCTGAGCGTGTTGTACGTGAAGATATTTTTACTTCGTTACACATCGATGAATATAGCCTTGAAGTGCGTGATACAAAACGTGGACTTGAAGAATTAACAGCAGATATTCCAAACGTGAGTGAAGAAGCTACTCGTGAATTAGATGAGAATGGTTTAATCCGCGTAGGTGCTGAAGTTACTGAAGGAGATATCTTGATTGGTAAAATCACTCCAAAAGGTGAAACTGACCCATCTCCAGAAGAGAAATTACTTCGTGCAATTTTCGGTGATAAAGCTGGTGATGTAAAAGATGCTTCGCTAAAAGTTCCACCATCTGTAAAAGGAGTTGTTATTGATAAAAAATTATTCAGCCGTGCAATTAAGGATAAAAAAGCACGTGATGAAGAAAAAACGATTGTTGGTCGCTTCGATGCAGAACAAAATAAAGAATTGGTTGAATTGAAAGGTAAACTGATTGATAAATTGTTCATGTTGGTAAGTGGTAAAACGTCTCAAGGTGTTATGAATACTTTTAAAGAAGTAATCATCCCTAAAGGATCGAAGTTTACTCAGAAAATGTTGGTGGATCTTGATTATAATAATATCAATCCAACAAAATGGACTACCGACAAAGAGAAGAATGATATGATTACTCGTCTACTCACAAATCATAATGTGAAGATGAATGAAATTATCGCTTCTTATAAACGTAAAAAATTCCAGATTCAAATCGGAGATGAATTGCCAACAGGAATTATGCAACTTGCTAAAGTTTACATTGCTAAGAAACGTAAGCTTAAAGTAGGTGATAAGATGGCAGGTCGTCACGGTAATAAGGGTATTGTTGCACGAATTGTACGTGATGAAGATATGCCTTACTTAGAAGATGGAACACCAGTAGATATCGTTCTTAATCCTCTTGGAGTACCTTCTCGTATGAACCTTGGTCAGATTTATGAGACTGTATTGGCTCTTGCAGGACAGAAACTAGGATTGAAGTTTGCAACGCCGATTTTCGACGGAGCTACAATCGAAGAAATTGATAGCTATGTTACAAAGGCAGGATTGCCAAAATTTGGATCTACGTATCTGTATGATGGTGGTACTGGTGAACGATTTGATCAGCCAGCAACTGTAGGAATTATCTACATGCTGAAACTTGGTCACATGGTTGATGATAAAATGCATGCTCGTTCAATCGGACCTTATTCTCTTATTACACAACAGCCTCTTGGTGGTAAAGCACAATTTGGAGGTCAGCGTTTTGGTGAGATGGAGGTTTGGGCGATCGAAGCATTTGGTGCAGCTAATATTCTTCAGGAATTACTTACTGTAAAATCTGATGATGTTTTAGGTCGTGCTAAAGCATACGAATCAATTGTCAAAGGGGATAATATGCCAGTACCGGGAATTCCGGAATCATTCAACGTATTGTTGCATGAATTACAAGGTCTGTGTCTTAAAGTTACTCTTGACTAAGTAAAAATAAATATAGGGGAGTGTCAACTCTGATACTCCCTTTTTCTAATGTCCATAACATGATTGACTAACGTTTAAGTCATACCGAAAAAACAAATGGCAGCGAAAAAAGAACAAAAGCTGAAAAGCAATTTTACGAAAATTACAATTAGTCTGGCTAGTCCTGAAAACATTCTTGAGCAATCAAGTGGTGAAGTACTAAAGCCTGAAACTATTAATTATCGTACTTATAAACCCGAGCGTGATGGTCTCTTTTGTGAGCGAATCTTCGGACCAGTAAAAGACTGGGAATGTCATTGCGGAAAGTACAAGCGAATTCGTTATAAAGGAATCGTTTGTGATCGTTGCGGTGTTGAAGTAACAGAGAAAAAAGTGCGTCGTGAGCGTATGGGTCATATTACCCTTACAGTTCCTGTTGCGCATATCTGGTATTTCCGTTCGTTACCAAATAAGATTGGTTATCTTTTAGGTTTACCTACTAAGAAACTTGATCTAATTATTTATTATGAGCGCTATGTAGTTATTCAGGCAGGTTTAAAAGCTGCTGATGGAATTAATTACCTTGACTTTTTAACTGAAGAAGAATATTTAAATATTCTTGATGGTCTTCCAAAAGATAATCAACATTTAGATGATAAGGATCCGAATAAATTCATCGCTAAGATGGGTGCGGATGCATTATATGATTTGTTGTCTCGCCTAGAGTTAGATTCTCAAAGTTACAATTTACGTTATCAAGCAAGTACTGAAACTAGTCAGCAACGTAAGAACGAAGCATTAAAGCGTTTGCAAGTTGTTGAAGCTTTCCGTCAAGCTAATACGCATATTGAAAATCGTCCAGAATGGATGATCGTAAAAGTTGTTCCTGTTATTCCACCGGAATTGCGCCCACTCGTTCCTTTGGATGGTGGTCGTTTTGCAACTTCCGATTTGAATGATTTATATCGTCGTGTTATTATTCGTAACAACCGATTAAAAAGACTTATCGAAATTAAGGCTCCTGAAGTAATTCTCCGTAACGAGAAACGAATGCTTCAAGAAGCT
>JANPGA010000128.1:0-1567 GCA_031423735.1 Bacteroidota bacterium
ATTTGTAGCGGCAATTCTTCCAAAATGAAATGGATCATCAACAATCGGCATAAAAAAATCGGTAGTACTTATTAATCCAATTCCGTTATCCATATCCATCACCGCAGCATCATCACGCGAATCATTTCCAACAATTAATCCTGGAAAAGGTATCTTTGTTTCATTACCCTTTAAGATCACATCTAACACTTGTGGAGCGATTTTACACCCACAACCATAGCCATGACTAAATTGAGTTAGCTTCACTTTTATATCCGAAACCTCATTATTTTTTAAAATCATAATAAATTTATAACTAGTTATTTACAGCTGTTACTTTATTCGCTGCATTAATCAATTTTCTGACTTCCACTTCAGGTTCATTCCAAGTAATTACAACAGATTCTATCGTTCCTTGCTTGCGATCATCATTACCATGTGAATAGGTTTTATCATAATAATGAAGTACAATCGACAACCATCCATACATATCTGCACGATCTAAGAATTCCAATGCAGCTTTCAAATGTTGACCACCTAACCGTTTTCCAATACGCCCAGTTCGATCTTTTAAATCTTCAATTGAAAATACTCCATACTCCTTTAAAATTCGATCATGACGAACTGCATCAACAGTTTTCATTTCAACTTGAACAGAACTTCGAATAGTATTATAAATTGAATTTGGAAGATTAACTTTTCCAATTGCGCGACTTTCATTCTCGAACCAAATTCGTTCTGTTAATTTCAAATTTGCTAGCTCCCATCCAATTAAATTTTCAAATTGCTCTTGAGAGGGTTGTTCAGGTTTGCCTAGATGTCCATAGGCAGAGCCTCGATGATTTGCTAAATCTTCCAAATCGATAATTTGTTCACCTGCAGTTTTTAAAAGATAAAGCATTTCGGTTTTGCCAGATCCCGTTTTTCCTCCTAATACAATTGTTTTAAAAGGTATTTCAAGTTGGGCTAGTGCCCAATGACGAAAGGTTTTGTATCCTCCTTTTAGCAAGTGAACTTTAAATCCAGCCATTTGAAGTACCCATGCCATAATATTGCTTCGCATACCTCCTCTCCAACAATAAATAAAAACTTCTTTTTGAGGAGCAAGTTCAGATGCTTTTAAAATCTTTTCATGAAACAATGGCCCTATCAATTCGAAGCCTTTTAAAACCGCTGCTTCACGACCTTCTTGCTTATAAATTGTTCCAATTATCACTCTATGCTCATTATCCATCAATGGCAATGAAACTGCTCCTGGAATATGGGCTTTAAAATGCTCAGCAGACGACCGTACATCCAACAAAACAGCATTTTTTTTAAGCCGTATTGCTAAAAAGTCATTTAATTCATGAACGATGATTTGCATACTGCAAAGTTAAACTTAAACCTATTGTAAATGAACTCTCTTCTAGTGGTATCAAACCATTTATAAATTACGTAAAAGTGAAAGCATGAGTTCAAACTGAAATCCTCTCTCTTTTTATAATAATTTCATCTAAAAAATCGAGTATTGAAGATATAATGCTATTGATTTCAGAAAAGAAATTAAATGAAGTTTTTCCAATTACAAACACTTATATTCGTTTGC
>JANPGA010000129.1:0-25787 GCA_031423735.1 Bacteroidota bacterium
TTATTTTTTCAGTTTTATTTTCCGCCAAATTATTAATAGAATTTATTGACTTTTCAATCACAGAAGAATCGTTGACTCCATTTACAAAAGGAATATTTTTTTTAATATCTGCTGTTTGAGAAGGTTGATCATTTGTTGCTAATCGGAATGCTAACCAAGCCCCAATAAATAAAATTAAACATGCCGCAGCATACCATAATTGAATGGTTGGAATGCGCCCAATAATTTTTTTCTTTAATTTTTCCTTTGCAGGAAAGACAATTGAAGTATCTACTTTAATTTTTGTATGCTGAAATAATTCTCGATCATGTTTAAATTGTGAATGAGAATTAAGAAATAAAAGCAACGCACTTCTTTGTTGAAGATCAAGGTTGCCTTCTAACTCATCAATCAACCATTCATTGATGTTATCAGCATTAATTGCATTATTTTTTTTAAGTGATTCCTTTTCATCATATACCTCTGAAAGATCAGTGTCTTCTAAAGTGATTAATTCAAAACTTTCAAATTCTTCTTTTAGCTTAGGATGTTGTTCTAAAAATAAGAAAAGCTCAGCAACCTTTTCGGCGCTAAGGTTTCCCTCAAAGTAATCGAGGAACCAGCTTTCGTAATTTGTTAGATCAATTTTCATTTTTTGTTATCAGATAACATTTTCAATCTTTCCGATGTAGTTTTTTAAAGCTACGCGAGCTCTGTAGATATATACTTTAACTTGTAATTCATTTAAATTAGTAATCTCTCCAATCTCTTCGTAGTTATAACCTTCATAATCACGAAGCATAATTACTGAACGTTGAATCTCTGGTAAGCGATTTAGAGCCTCTCTTAATACTTCTTTCAATCCTGCAATTTCGGTTGTATGACTGTAATCGTGCTCTTGAACTTCATCCCAACTTCCTTGCTTTTTCCCTCTGCGGATCCGATCCAGCATGGTATGATAGGCTGTTGTAAACAAATACGATTTAGATTTAGTTGCTGTTATGTTTCCAACATTCATCCACATCTTTTCAAATGAATCCTGAACAACATCACGAGCCATCTCCGAATCGCGAAGATTATGCAAAATGAAACGATACACGCCATCAGCATGCTGTTCTACACATTCGTTGTATTGTTCTGTTGTCACTAGAGGGTCAGGTCTGGGTATAGGACTAAAAGCTATGGCGTAAAGTTACAAACCAATCAAATAAAAAAGTAATTAGCTGATAATCAATATAGAAATGAATTAAAGATGGTTCAATTAGCTTTAACAACTTTTTTATAAAGTGTTTGGTTTCGATTATCAATTAATTTTAAAAAATAGGTTCCAAAAGAAAATGTACTCAAATCGATTGACTTATTTAGTTCATGTGTAATCCTTTCCTCGCTTTTGTAAATTGGCTGACCATACATATTGTTTATTGTTAAAATAATTTTTTCAGCAAATTCATCTTTAATTTTCAACTTTAAAGTCTGCTCAAATGGGTTTGAATAAATTTCAACATCGAATGCAGAAGAAAGTGAATTCAGTGACTGAATAAAATTACATCCCAGGATAGAGCTAGTAAAATAATAATTTGCTGAATCATTTTTTACACAAATTAGTGTTCCACCTTCCTCGAAGCTGGATAAATTATCAATTAATCCGTTTAAGCTACCAACACCTTCTACTACTGGAAAAAAGAAACATCCAAATTGTCCAACGTATTGCCAAGCTTTTCTATATGAGCCATTAATCAAAATTGAATCAATAGCGTAAACTGTAACTGTATCTATTGATGAATTACAGGTAAGATTTAATGAAAGCAACAACGAATGAACAGTATCACCTAAATTCAGATTAAAATCGTACAATAATGATTCGACAGTAGCTCCTGGCATAAGCAGGAATACTTTTTTTAATAATGTATCCTCACGCAGACACCCTTGAAATCCAAATGGAGTTCCTCTGTAACAGCTACTATAAATTATACCTGATTTATACAATTTATGATAATCTTTTGTGCCGATTAAACTATCCCCATCGTAATAATATTGATATCCCGCATCAAACCCATTACATTGATTATAATCATTCCAATCTACTCTCTAGAATGAATTATTGGTTTCAGGAAATTTATGATAAAGCGAGGATTGAGCCAAAGTATATTCACTAGTAATTACAAAAAGCAGTACAATAAAAAATTTCATCAGATCTTTGATTAGAGTTTAATCAAAGATACGTTAAATAATAAACACAAAAACCCCTGAAGTAGAGTGCAAAAGCACACACTTCAGGGGTTTAATAGGTGAGAGTATTTTAGAACTGCAAGTTCGCTCCGATAGCAAATGCATCAAGTGAGTTTTTCACTTTTACGTCTACATCAAGAGGCTGTGCATTCAATGCTTTTATAGTTTGTGTATTGTAAAAAGTGTGCATATATCCACAAGTTAAAGTAACACTTGGAGATGCTTTGTATGAGAATCCTGTATTAATATTGTAGTTGTCTTCTGCAGCAACTTCATAAGCTCCAAGTTTAGTGTAATAGCCGTTGTGATCTGCGTATTGATTATCGGCATATCCACCACCTACGCTCCATAAAAATTTAGGAGTTGCATTAAAGGTTACACCAAAATTATAAGCTATCGCATTACCTGCTAGATCCGACCATTTCTTTTCTTCAGTTACAGTAGTTGAGTTCGACCAATTTGCTTGCTTTTGAAAATAATAATTCACATCAGCATACACCTTTACTGTTGAGCTAGCAGAGTATGCGCCACCCCAAGCTAAAACTGCTGGTAAATCACGACGACTTTTTGCGCCATCAGTTGTTGCACCAAAATCATCTTGTTTTGTACTAGTTTCAAAATCTAACATTACAGCTGATTCATAACGAAGAGTCATATCAAATTTTGGAGTTGCTTTAATCATTGTACTAAGTACAACGCCAAATCCTGAAGCTTTATCAGAAGTATTAAGAGCAAATGCTGTATTTGGCAATCCAATTGGTGATTGTGTTAACGACATTCCAGCTTCTGTTTTATTGGTTGCTGAAATAAATCTACCTGCAACAGCAAAAGAAATACGATCAGAAACTGCTAAAGAAGTTCCAAGAGTAGTAGTTAAATATGCTGAACTTGCTTTTAAATGTTGATTTTCTACAGCACCATAAGCACCTTGAGCTTGTGTTAAAAGTTGCAACGCAATTAAATCAGTATTGATTGACCCATTAGGATACTTTGCGGTAGCACCTCCACCACTGATAAAAATTCCAGTAAATAATGCCCATTTATCCTTTTTATAAGAAGCATAAAGGTTCGGAATAAAAGCATCAACCCCATCTTGAGTAAAACTTTGTTCTCCACCACCTAAACCAAAATCATAGGTATGCGAAGGTTTACGAAATAGCGATTGATTGCCAATATTAATATTAAAACCATTATTCAATCGTACCAATCCTGCTGGATTATAAATTACGATATCACCAGCATCAGTTGCTGCATTACGTGCTGGAGTACGAATCCATTCAGCACTTGAGTTAATTAAATTATCAAGTTGCGCATAAGCACCTTGTGATACAAAGAGTACTGCCATAGCAGCAATTATTCCTAATCGTTTCATGTCGGATTTATTAATTTTCCCACATTCTACGGTAATTCTTTAAAGAGGTTTCAATTTACCTCTGTAGTGGAAGGAAAATTAATGTGCTTCTAACCAATTTACGCCAATCCCAATTTCTACTTCAACAGGAACCGATAATGATAAAGCCGTTCGCATTTTTTCTTCAATTAGCGGACGAACAATTTCAATTTCATCTTTATGAACATCAAAAACTAATTCATCATGTACTTGCAATAACATGCGAGTACGAAGTTTTTGCTCATTTAAGGAGTGATGAATATTGATCATTGCAATTTTAATCATATCAGCTGCTGAACCTTGAATTGGAGCATTAATAGCATTTCGCTCCGCAAAGCCCCGAACGGTTGCATTGTTACTATTGATGTCTCGTAAATATCGACGACGACCCAAAACAGTTTCAACAAAACCTCGTTCTCTTGCTTGTACAATTGTACTATCCATATAATCCTTTATCAATGGATATTTAATAAAATATTGATCAATAATTTCAGCAGCTTCCCTTCTTGGAATATTTAATCGTTCAGAAAGTCCGAAGGCTGAGATGCCATAAATAATTCCAAAATTGACCATCTTGGCTTTGCGTCGCATGTCAGAATCTACATCATCTAAAGCAACACTGAAAACTTTAGCAGCTGTAGCCGAGTGAATATCTTGACCACCATGAAATGCTTCTAGC
This sequence comes from Bacteroidota bacterium, assembly GCA_031423735.1. Classification (GTDB taxonomy): domain Bacteria; phylum Bacteroidota; class Bacteroidia; order AKYH767-A; family OLB10; genus JANXSD01. Next base: position 4,278 of record JANPGA010000129.1, read on the forward strand.
AATCCAGGGTCTTTGCATAACTCAGCCATAATACGTAATTCAATTTGAGAATAATCGGCTGATAATAAAACAAAATCTTCATTACGAGCAACAAATGCTTTTCGCACTTCTCTACCTCGAATAGTGCGAATAGGAATGTTTTGAAGATTCGGATTATCTGAACTTAAACGACCCGTAACAGCCACAACTTGATTATAAGAAGTATGAATTCTTCCGGTACGTGGATTAACCAATTGCGGTAAGGCGTCAACGTAAGTACTTTTCAATTTCACTAGTTCACGATAGTCAAGAATTTTATCAACGATATCGTGTTTCCCACTTAACTTTGATAATACATCTTCGCTAGTTGCATACTGACCAGTTTTTGTTTTCTTCGGTTTATCAGTAATTTTTAAAACCTCAAAAAGGATATCACCAACTTGCTTCGGAGATGAAACATTAAACTTTGTACCTGCTAATTGTTGAATTTCATTTTCAATAATGGTAATATCTGTTGAGAGTATTTTACTAAAATCATTCAGTGCATTAATATCCAATTTAATTCCTTCGCGTTCCATCGCGCCAAGCACTGGAATGAGTGGAATCTCAACTTCTTTAAACAATTTTTCTGTTAGAGATTCTTTTAATAATGGTTCGAATGTTTGCTTTAATTGTAAAGTTACATCAGTATCTTCTGCAGCATATTCACTAATAACTTCGAGAGGAACTGATCTCATCGTTTGTTGATCCTTCCCTTTTTTCCCGATTAAGGTTTCGATTGAAACTGGCGAATAATTTAAATATGTTTCTGAAAGCACATTCATATTGTGTCGCATCTCTGGCTGAATAAGATAATGGGCTACCATGGTATCGAACAAATTGCCATCAATAGTAACATCATACCAATGCAAAACATTCATATCATATTTAATATTCTGCCCTATCTTTAAAATAGATTTGTTTTCATAAACAGGTTTAAATTCTTGAACAATCCTTAAGGCTTCTTCATAATTTTCAGGGATTGGGATATACCATCCTTCATGAGGATTTATTGAAAAAGAAAGCCCTACCAATTCAACTTGATTTGCATCCAGACCTGTAGTTTCGGTATCAAAACTCACTTCCTTTTGCTGAAGTAATAGTTCAATCACTTCTTTTCTTTCGCTAAAAGTTGATAGGGTTTTATAGGAATGCTCAACATCTGCAATAGTTTTAAAAATCACAGCAACTTCTTCTTGTCCATCAGTTGAGGTAGTTGGGGTAATCAATGAAGTAACTCCAAACATATCCATCTGACCTTGCGAGTTATTTGGGGGTGTTGAAGATGGCAATTCTTCGCCTAGAATAGTTATTGCTAATCTTCTAAACTCAAGTTCTTGCAGAATTTCTTTTAATGCTTCCTTATTAGGTTCCCTTAATAGTAAATCTTCTTCAACGAATGGGAATGGAACATCACGATGAATAGTGGCTAACTCTCTTGACAAAATTGCCAAATCCTTATTCATTTCAACCTTTTCTTTAAGTTTTCCCTTAAGTTGATCAGTATTTGCCAATAAATTATCAATACTTCCAAACTGTTGAACTAATTGAATAGCTGTTTTTTCTCCAACACCTGGTACACCTGGAATATTATCTGAAGAATCCCCCATTAAACCCAAAATATCAATCACTTGAGATGGACGCTCAATCCCATAACGTTCACAGACTTCCTTTACACCAAGTTTTTCAGCTCCATTTCCAGCTCTTGCAGGCTTATATATATGAACATGATCGGTTACCATTTGCATATAATCCTTATCTGGAGTCATCATATATGTTTCAAATCCAGCTAGTTCCGCTTTTATTGAGAAAGTTCCAATAATATCATCTGCTTCAAAACCATCTAATTCGATAACTGGAATATTAAAAGCTTCGATTAACTGTTTTACATAAGGTATTGCTTTAGAAAGATCTTCGGGCATTTGCTCTCGTTGTGCCTTGTATTCGCTATAAGCAATATGACGATGTGTAGGTGCTGCGGTATCAAAAACAACAGCTATATGCGTGGGTTGTTCTTTTTTTAATACTTCTAAAAGTGTATTTGTAAAACCAAACATGGCTGAAGTATTTAAGCCTTTGGAGTTTACACGATGGTTTGTACTAAATGCAAAATAAGCTCGATAAACTAGAGCCATTGCATCAAGAAGGAAGAGTTTTTTTGCTGGAATTGACATTTTTTATTGATTGGCTGGATTAGCAGCGATTATTCAAATTTTTGAAACCCCTAAATTATTGCAATTTTGCTGTGTTATCTTTGTTCGCGAAGAATTAATTAAGTTCAAAATGTATCTTGAAGATTTACGAGAATATTGCTTATCAAAAAAAGGGGTAGAAGAAGGATTACCTTTTGGAGAAGATATCCTGGTGTTTAAAGTTATGAATAAAATTTTTGCACTTACTAGTATAGCTTCAGGAGATAGGGTGAACTTAAAATGTGATCCGGATTATGCCCTTGAGTTGAGAGAACAATTTATGGAAATTCAACCTGGTTTTCACATGAATAAGAAACATTGGAATACTGTGATTTTAAATGGAAGTCTGGATGAACGATTAGTACTTAAATTAGTGGACCATTCATATGAATTGGTTGCTAAATCTTTACCTAAAAAAGACCAGATTCTGTTGGCATCACTTTAATCTGTATTAAACACACATTAGAAGTGATTTTAATGACCATTATTCATTCGCATTACGGATATTTGCACCTTGAAAATCTCAAAGAAAAATTAATAAAAAAAATCAAACAAATCATTATTTAGATAATGGTACTTTAAAACTATAAAATCATGAAAAAAATTGCTGGTTATTTCTTTCAGGGGCTTCTATTTGTTGTTCCTGCTGTAGTAACCTTTTACATAGTTTACATGGGAGTTATTTGGATGGATAATCTCTTACCAATTAAGGTTCCAGTTCCTTTACCAGGATTTGAAGGTTCAAAATTGCCTGGCCTTGGAATCATTGTGATTCTAGCTGTAATAAGTATTTTAGGTTACATCGGAACTCGATTTGTGAGAAATCCGTTTTTTTTGATGTTTGAAGCCTTAATAGAGCGAACACCATTACTTAAAATTATTTATAGTTCTGTTAAGGATTTAATTGAAGCTTTTGTTGGTGAAAAAAAGCGGTTTAATCAACCTGTTTTAGTAACGATTAACAATAACCCTGTTGTACAAAGAATTGGTTTTATCACTGAAAATGATTTAACAGATCTTGGATTAGCAAAAAATAAAATGGCGGTTTATCTTCCATTTTCTTACGGATTTAACGGGCAATTAGTAATTGTAGAATCAGAACATGTAATTAAACTTGATGCATCAGGAACCGAAATGATGAAATTTGTAATTTCTGGTGGAGTGACTGAAATAAATGATCATCCATTATCCAATCCATAAATAAATTGAAAATGAAAAAATACCTTTTAATGATTTCGTTGCTTATCGGCAGCTTAAATGTGAATGCACAAAAAGTAAAAGTTGAAAACAATATTGAAAATATTGGTGATGGATATAATGTAGCATTTCATGTTACCATTCCTTATGCTAAAATTAAACCGACAACAAAAACTTGGACAAATTTTTTAAAAGATAACCATGCAAAAGTTAAAACACCAAAAGGTGCAATAAATGCCCAATACATGGTAATCAACGGAATGGGAAGTGATTCTATAACTGTATTTTCAAGAATTACTGATGATGAAAATGGATGTGTACTTATTGCTGCTTTTCAACGCAAAGGAGTTTATGTAAGTCCAACAACTGATTCTATTGCCAATGATTTAATTTCAAAACTTTTGCGTGACATGGGTAAGGATTTAGCACTTGATGGAATTAAAGAAAACACCGAAGATGCAACCGATATTCTTACTAAGAAAATAAAAGAGCAAACAGAACTTACAAAAACAAATCAAAGTAAGAATTCTGATAACGAAAAAATGAAGAAAGAAATTTCAGATAATGAGAGAGCAATAACAAGTAATACTTTACGTCTTGAAGATTTGAAAAAAGAAATTTCTTCACAACAATTATTAATAGAAACTATTAAATCAAAAACCAAAGAGATCGAATAATATTATGGCAAATGCTGATACCGTTTTAGTGCTTGGGTCTGCAGGACAGATTGGCACTGACTTAGTATATACCTTACGTGAACAATTAGGTGGTGATCGAGTAATAGCTGCTGATGTAAAAGACCAGCAAGGTTACTTACGAGAATCGGGACCTTTTTATGTTCTCGATGTACTTGATAAAACTGCTGTTGCTGATATTATCAATAAACATAAAGTAACAAGAGTTTATTTACTTGCTGCATTATTAAGTGCAACGGCTGAACAGAAAATGAAATCAGCATGGAATCTAAATATGGAAGGTCTTTTTACAATTTTAGATATTGCAAAAGAGAAAAAAGATATTCGAATTTTTTGGCCAAGTAGTATTGCGGTATTTGGACCAACTACTCCAAGGGTTTTAACGCCACAGTTTACAGTGATGGAACCTACAACAGTTTATGGAATCAGTAAACAAGCAGGAGAAAGATGGTGTGAATATTATCATGCAAAATTTGGTGTTGATGTTAGAAGTATTCGATATCCGGGGCTCATCAGTTACAAAGCGCATCCAGGTGGAGGCACAACTGATTACGCTGTTGATATCTATCACCAAGCTCTTGACAAAGGAAATTATACCTGTTTCCTAAGTGAAAATACTGCTTTACCAATGATGTATATGCCAGATGCAATTAGAGCAACATTGGAATTGATGGAAGCGCCAAATGAAGAAATTAAAATTAGAAGTAGCTATAATTTAGCGGGGATGAGTTTTACTCCAAAACAAATTGCTGCTGAAATCAAAAAACATATTCCAAATTTTGCAATTGATTACAATCCTGATTTTCGTCAACAAATTGCAGACTCATGGCCACAATCAATTGATGATTCACGTGCACAAAGTGATTGGGGTTGGAAACAAGAATTTGATTTAGCAAGTATGACAACAGATATGCTTGCACACCTGAAAGAAGAAAGACAACACGCTTAAAATAAAAACAATTAGTAATAGAATTATGCAACATCCTCTACACATAACAAATTCTCTTTCTCGACAAAAAGAGCAATTTATCCCATTAAATGCACCACTTGTAGGGATGTATGTTTGCGGACCAACAGTTTATGGAGAAGCACATTTAGGTCATGCTAGACCTTATATTACTTTTGATATTTTAAATCGTTATTTACAACATTTAGGATATAAAGTAAGATACGTTAGAAACATAACTGATGTAGGGCATTTAGTAGATGATGCGGATGAAGGCGAAGATAAAATTGCTAAGAAGGCTAGATTAGAACAATTAGAACCAATGGAAGTTGTAGAATTATATACTAACAGCTTTCATGATTCAATGCGCTCACTAAATATTTTACCTCCTAATATTGAACCACGAGCATCAGGCCATATCATTGAACAAATAAAAATGATCGAAGAAATCATTAGTAATGGTTTCGCATATGCATCAAATGGTTCTGTGTATTTTAATGTAATTAAGTATAGTAAATCACATGACTATGGTAAATTATCAGGACGCATCATTGAAGATCTAATTGCTGGTGCGGGAAATGAAAAACGGGTTTTAGAAGGACAGGATGAAAAACAAAATCCTGCCGATTTTGCTCTATGGAAAAAAGCATCTCCGGAACACATCATGCGTTGGCCTTCTCCATGGAGTGATGGCTTTCCAGGATGGCACATTGAATGTTCAGCAATGAGTAAAAAATATTTAGGAGAAACATTTGACATTCATGGTGGAGGAATGGATTTATTATTTCCTCATCATGAAAGTGAAATTGCTCAATCAAAAGGTAGTTGTGGGAAAGCACCAGTACGTTATTGGATGCACAATAACATGATTACAATTAATGGTCAGAAGATGGGAAAATCCTTAGGGAATTTTATTAACCTAAAGCAACTTTTCGAAGGCGATCATAAATTATTAGTGCAAGCATATAGTCCAATGGCTATTAGGTTCTTTATTTTACAAGCACATTATCGAAGTACTCTTGATTTCTCTAATGAGGGATTACAAGCTGCAGAAAAAGGCTTAAATCGTTTATTGGCAGCAATTGATTTGTTGCCAAAATTAAAACCATCATCCGAATCAACCTACGATGTAAATGCACTTAGTGCTAAATGTTACGAAGCAATTAACGATGACATGAATACTGCAATCGTTATTTCACATTTATTTGATGCAGCAAGAGTAATAAATTCAGTTAATGGTGGTACTGAAAAATTAACTAAAGAAGACATTTCCTCATTAGGAAAAACAATGTCACAATTTGTTTTTGATATTCTAGGATTATTAAAAGAAGTGAAAGGAGAATCATCTGATATGGATGGTATAATGCAACTAATCCTATCCTTACGTGATGAAGCAAAACAGAAAAAAGATTTCGCAACTTCTGATAAAATACGTAACGAATTAAGTAAACTTAATTTTATCATCAACGATAGTAAAGAGGGTGCTACATGGTCGAAAGCTTAATTAGGTAAAGTGAATTAAATTTAGAGTAAAGAGTTACCTCCTTTAGGAATTATTTATTTCTTGAATCATAAAAGTAAAAAACGATTTAAATTATGAAAAAATGCTTAGTAGTATTTTATTCCAGTAGTAAAATATATTTGTTTTTTTACTTAACTAGTTTATTAGCTTCTTGTAATCAACCAACATCAAATTCTAATGATACAGTGAATAGTGAAACAAAGAAAATTGTAGTAAATGCCCCTTCCTTTAATGGCGACTCTGCTTTTGTTTACGTTAAAAAACAAGTTGATTTTGGTCCGAGAATTCCAAACTCTACTTCTCATGATAAATGTGCGGATTGGTTTGTTGAAGTACTAAATCAATACATGGATACTGTAATAGTTCAAGAGTATAAATCTCGAGGATTTGATGGTAAAATTCTTAATGGAAAAAATATTATTGCATCTATTCATCCTGAAAGAGGAAATAGGATCTTACTTTCTTCTCATTGGGACACTCGACCTTGGGCTGATCAGGATTCACTACGAAAAAAAGAGCCTATTGACGGAGCAAATGATGGCGCTAGTGGTGTTGGAATACTAATTGAAGTAGCAAGGCAACTAGCAATCGCGAAACCGAATTTAGGTGTAGATATTATTTTGTTTGACTTAGAAGATTACGGTCAACCTGAAAATTCTGGTTTTCCTGAGAGTGACGATTCTTATTGTTTAGGATCGCAATATTGGGCAAAAAATTTACATACTCCGAATTACTTTCCTAGGTTTGGTATTTTACTCGATATGGCTGGTGCTGCGAATGCTACCTTTACACAGGAAGGTACTTCAAGGCAATATGCATCAGAGATCGTTGACAAAGTTTGGAAAGCTGGATATACTGCTGGTTACGGAAATTATTTTCTGCAAGACAAAACGAATTCTATTATCGATGATCATTATTATATAAATGGTTTAGCAAGCATGAAAGTGGTGGATATTATTCATTATGATTTTAATACTCGATCTCATTTCTGGAAACATTGGCATACTCATGGCGATACCATTGATAAGATTGATCCTAACACATTAAAAGCTGTAGGCCAAACATTATTACAAGTTCTTTATGAAGAGCTTTCAACTTTATAATTTAATTGTTTTACGTATCTAACTTTTCTATTAAAAATATTGAGTTTCAAATTTTACAAGATATTGGAGTGCTTCACAAATGAAAAAGACAATTAGTAAGCAATTTATTATTATTCTACTTTTTATTTTCTCATTATCAGGAATGATAAATGCTCAGAGACCGGATTTTTCAAGTGATTCAACGAAAACTCGAAGAGCAGGAAAAGATTCCACATTTACAAGAAACTTACCAGCAATTGGAAAAGTTATTGGAATACTTCGAGATTCATCAAACAAAGAAGCGATTGAATTTGCATCTGTAGCTTTAATAAGAATTCGTGATTCTTCAGCAGTTGCAGGAAACTTAACAGATGGGAAAGGTCACTTTACTATCGATGAAGTTCCTCTCGGGAAATATATATTAAGGATCTCTAGCATTGGTTATCGTAAAATGGATTCCAAACCTTTTCTTCTTATTCCTTCTGATCCAATTAAAGATTTCGGAACTGTATATGTTGGCTCATCCTTAAAAAGATTAAAAGCAGTAGACGTTGTTGCAGATAAAGTAGACTACGTAAATTCAATCGACAAAAAGATTTATAATGCAGATAAAGATTTAACGAGTGTTGGAGGAAATGCAAGTGATCTATTAAAAAATGTTCCTTCTGTAAATGTTGATGTGGATGGAAAAGTTAGTTTACGAGGCAATGAAAATGTAACAATACTTATTGATGGAAAACCATCTGGTTTAGGTGGTGGAGATAAAAATGCTTTGCTTCAACAATTACCTGCTGGAACAGTTGATCAAATTGAGATTGTTACCAATCCTTCTGCTCGTTATGATGCTGAAGGAATGGCAGGAATTATTAATATTATAACTAAAAAAGATAAAAGAAGTGGTGTAAATGGAACAGTTACATTAGGTGCAGGAACTGGAGATAAATATAATGCGGGATTTACTTTAAATAATCGTACAAAAAAAACAAATTTATTTACTCAATATACCTTTAGAGAAGAAACTAGAACTCAAACAGGAGAGTCACATAGATTAAACGATTATAAAAATCCTAAAACTGAATACAGCACTTTTACGAATGGCAAAAATTATAATGAAGGCCATAATGCTAAATTGGGCGCTGATTTTTTTCTAAATGATTACAACACATTAAGTACAAGTTTTGGTTATAATAATCGATATGAAAATAAACCTGAATTAGTAAATTATACTTTCGATTCTGATGCTGGGATTTTCGCTCCAAGTTTTAATCGCAATAATTTCGCAATCGAAAAATCCGAAGGAGGAGAAGGTAATCTTGATTACAAACATGTATTTCCCGGTACAAAAAGAGAGTTTACTGCGAGTGCAATTTATTCTTTAAATAATAGAAGTAATGATGAACAATATATAACTTCTATTGATACATTATTAGGTGAAAATAGAAGATCAACCACTGACGGGAAATTTATTGTTGGAACATTTCAATCCGATTATATTCATCCAATAAATGAAAAGTCAAGATTTGAAGCTGGAATTAAAGCGGCTATTCGTCATAACGACAATGATATAATTGGCTTAATTAAACCAGTAAACAGTCCATTTATTCTTGACCCAAGATATACTGATCATTTTATTTATGAAGATCGAATTTATGCGGCATATACTCAATTTAGTAGTCGCCTACTTAGCTTTGATTATATATTAGGTTTAAGAGCCGAACAAACAGAAATAAATGGAAATGCTAAGGTTGATACGCAAGATTTTAAAACAAACTATTTAGATTTATTTCCAAGTGCGACTTTAAAATACACATTGAAGCAAGTAAATGAATTACAAATTAGTTATAGTCGTCGCATTAATCGACCAGGTCAGCAACAATTAAATCCATTTACAGATTATGCAGATAGTTTGAATATTAGAAGAGGAAATCCAAAATTAAATCCAGAATATATTAGCAGTTATGAGTTAGGCTATTTTCGTCGTTTTAAAGAGCAATCAATTGGACTTACCTTGTATTACCGCCAAACAGATAATTTAATTACTAGATATAGAGTACTTGATTCTATTAGTGGTGTAACGTCGATGTCGTTTCAAAACTTCAGTACTTCATCAAATACAGGTTTTGAAGTGGTACTTAGAAATCAGTTTGGAAAATCAATATCCGCAACGACAAGTTTTAATTTATTTGAAAATAAAATTGATGGTAGTAATGTTGATGCTGAACTTCAAAGTACAAATACAAATTGGAATATTCGTTCATCTATTAGTTGGAAAATACAACCAACAACTTCATTACAATTAACTGGAAATTATATTTCACCTAATAAATTACCTCAAGGAAGTTTTAGAGGAATGAGTGGCGTTGATGTAGGTTTTCGTCAAGATTTCTTAAAGGGAAAATTAACGTTTAGTGTAAACCTTACCGACATCTTTAATACTAGAAAATTTATTATTCATAATGTTGGTGAAGGATTTATTTATGATGTAATTAGAAAGAGAGAAACAAGAGTTGCCAATTTTACTTTAGTTTATAAATTTGGAAAATCTGATGTAAGTCTTTTTGGAAAGAAACGTCCTTCAAAATCAGATATGCCACAACAAGATTTTAATGGTGGTGATTTTTAATTTTTATTTCTTAGATTAACATTATAATATTAAATTTGGTAGCATAAATATTTTATTATGCATCGTCGTGAATTTATTCTTACTTCAATACTTGCATCTACTGCTATGATATCTCTTAATGAATTTGCTGCAACCGCTAAAGATCTTAAAGGAGCTGCAGAACGGATGCCTTTACTTTTTGTAGGACATGGAAGCCCAATGAATGCAATTGAAGAAAATATCTTCAGTAATAAGTGGCGCGAAATAGGGAAAAACCTTCCTCATCCAAAGGCTATACTTTGTGTTTCGGCTCATTGGATGACCACTGGAACATTTGTGAATGTTTTACCAAAACCTGAAACTATTCATGACTTTTATGGGTTTCCTCCTGAGTTGTTTGCTGCAAACTACCCTGCTCCTGGTTCTCCAGATTTTGCTAATCAAACTATAGAGTTGAGTAATAATGAAGTCAAACCTTCACACGATTGGGGATTGGATCATGGGTGTTGGTCGGTACTATTGCCGATGTTTCCTAAAGCTGATATCCCAGTTTATCAGTTAAGTTTAGATTTGGCTAAGCCTCCATCTTATCATTATAATTTAGCAAAACAACTAAAAGCACTTCGAAATCGTGGTGTGATGATCATTGGTAGTGGAAACATTGTTCACAATTTGGGAATGATGCAATGGGAGAATAAAGCTTTTGATTGGGCCTTAGAATTTGATGCTTGGTCGAAAGAAAGAATTGAAGCCGGTGATCATCAATCACTTATAGATTATGATAAAAGAGGTCAAATTGCAAAATTGGCGATTCCAACCAACGAACATTATTTACCATTACTTTATACATTGGCTTTACAAGAAAAAGGTGAGGATTTAACCTTCTTTAATGAACAAACCGTAATGGGTTCAATATCGATGCGATCAATGATTATAAGTTAACTCCTGTTTTTATACATTTTGAGGTAACTTTGCCGTTCTCGACCTATGAAAAAGTGGTTTCAAATTCCCCCTGCCTTCCGTAAATACGTTCGCGTATTATGGTTATTAATTCTTGGCCCTTTCACACTTATATTTCTATTAGTACTTTCAACTTCCTTTGGGCTGTTTGGGGATCTCCCAACCTTTGAAGAATTAGAAAATCCGAATAGTAGTCTTGCGAGTGAAGTTTATTCTGCGGATCAACAAACGTTGGGGAAATACTATATTCAAAATCGTGTTAACATTCATTACAAGGAACTTTCACCAAATATTATCAATGCACTAAAAGCAACTGAAGATGTTCGTTTCGAAGAACATTCTGGAGTTGATATCCGTGGATTGATGCGCGTTTTTGTAAAGACAATTGTTTTACATCAAGATGCAGGTGGAGGAAGTACAATAACGCAACAGCTCGCGAAAAATCTTTTTCCTCGTGAAGACATGAACAAATTTAAAATTGTTGCGAGAAAAGTTAAAGAGTGGATTATTGCAGTTAAGTTAGAGCGTAACTATACTAAACCAGAAATTCTTGCAATGTATTTGAATACAGTTGAATTTGGTAATAATGCATATGGAATAAAATCTGCTTGTTCAACCTACTTCAAAAAAAGTCCAAAAGAAGTTAATATTCAAGAGGCTGCTATGTTGGTTGGTTTATTGCAAGCTCCATCAAAATACAATCCAGTAAGAAATCCAAAGACCGCACTTATTAGACGAAATACGGTTATTAATCAACTTGAAAAATATAAATTTATTACTGAAGCACAAGCGGACTCCGTTAGCAGACTTCCTATTAAATTATTTTATGAACAAGAAGGACATACGGAAGGTCTTGCCACTTATTTTAGAGAAGCTTTACGTCAGGATTTATTGAAATGGTGTAAGGAACATAAAAAAGCAGATGGCACTTCGTACAATTTGTATAGAGATGGATTACGAATCTATACTACGATTGATTCCCGCATGCAGGAATATGCAGAGTGGGCTGTACAAGAACAGTTAAAAGAATTACAAAAAACATTTAATGATCATTGGAAAGGTCGTTCTGCTTGGGCTGATCATCCTGAAATAATTACTGATGCGATGAAAAAATCAGACCGCTATCAAGTAATGAAAGATAGTGGAGCTACAGAATCCCAAATTAAAAAAGCATTCGATAAAAAAGTTTTAATGACTGTTTTTACTTGGAAAGGAGAGAGAGATACTGTTATGAGTCCATTGGATTCTATTAAATATTATAAAATGTTTTTACGTACTGGTTTTATGTCGATGGAACCACAAACAGGATTTATTCGAGCTTGGGTGGGTGGAAATGATTATAAATATTTTCAGTACGATCAGGTAAAAGAAGGGAAAAGACAAGTGGGTTCTACCTTTAAACCATTCTTATACACGTTGGCAATGCAAGAAGGGTATTCACCATGTTATGAAGTGCCTAATGTGCCTGTAACCATAATTGATGGCAATGGCAAAGCATGGACTCCATCTAATTCGGATGGAAAATATGGTGGAATGCTTTCATTAAAAGAAGCCTTAGCAAATTCAGTAAATTGTGTATCGGCATATTTGATGAAGCAATTTGGGCCAGATGCAGTAGTACAAGTAGCAAGAAAAATGGGGATTACAAGTCCGATAGATGCTGTACCTTCATTAGCATTAGGAACAGCAGATGTATCCGTTTATGAAATGGTTGGTGCTTATGGAACTTTTGCAAACAAAGGAGTTTGGACAGAGCCTACTTATATTTTACGTATAGAAGATAAAAATGGAGTTGTATTACAAGATTTTGTTCCTCGAAAAGTAGAGGCAATCAGTGAAGAAACTGCGTTTTTGATGTTGAATTTAATGCAAGGAGTAGTTCAATTTGGAACGGGTTCACGATTACGTGGAAGTAAATTTGCATTATCAAATCCTATCGCAGGAAAAACTGGAACTACCCAAAATAATAGTGATGGATGGTTTATGGGAATTACACCAGAACTTGTAAGTGGATGTTGGGTAGGTTGCGAAGATAGATCAATACATTTTCGTACAACTACTCTTGGCCAAGGAGCTAATACGGCATTACCAATTTGGGGATATTATATGAAAAAAATTTTGGCAGATCCTAATTTGAATTATTCACATGAAGGCTTTGAATATCCCGCCAAGCCATTAAACGTTGAATTAGATTGTTCAAAATATAAAAGCCCGGGTGGAACTTCTGGACAAAATGACGACTTTGAAATTAAATAATTAAAATAGAACTCCTTTTTTTTAGATCAACCTTTCAATTCATAATGTATGACAAAATCCTTTTATTGGTTTTGTGGATTTTTAATAATCCTAGTTCCAATCTCATTTTTGTTAATGCCCTCAGGTGGATTTGAAGGTGATCTTAGTTGTTGGGTACGGTGGGCAAGATCGATACAATTAAATGGGTATGAAAATGCCTATTCTAATCCGGAAATTGTTTATCATCCATTTTATCTTGCAATTTTATACCTGTATGGATTAATTTTCACAACTGAAACAGAACTTTCACAACATCTTGTTATTTTAAAAGCAATGGTATTTGTGTTTGATTTAGCAGGAGTTTTTATACTAGGATGGTTTCTTAACAAAAACAAAATTTCTCATTGGAAAGCACTATTTGTTCTGTTATGCCCTGGATATTTTTATAATACCATTTGCTGGGGTCAGGTGGATAGTATTCATAGTACATTTTGTTTTGCAGCAATCCTATTGGCAATATATCAACGTCCATATTTGAGTGTAATGTTTTACTTATTTGCATTAAGCATGAAATTTCAGGCAATAATTTTTTTACCGATCCTTTTAATTTTACTGTTACCGCAAATTACTGCAAGTAAAAAAGTTTTTTTTACTACTATCTTAACTACAATTGGTATTTGTTTGCTAATAATTTTACCCTTTGTTTTAGCAAACCAATTATCAAATTTTTTGAATGTATTTACTGTTGCCATAAATTATTTTCCCTTTGTTTCATTACATGCCTATAATTTATGGTATCTCCTTTTTCCCTTTAAAGATCCGATGAATATTTCTGACACTTTACTTTTTCTTGGCATTACCTATAAAGCTTGGGGTCATTTCTTGTTTTTGATTTATTCAATAGGAATAATACTGCCATTAATCTCAATAATTAAGAATCAATTTAATCGCTTCTTAAAGGTTTCATTCAACAAAAGAGAACTTGAAATTATTTTACTCTGTTGTGCTTTGTTACCGCTAATTTTTTTCTTTTTTAACACCCAGATGCATGAACGATATGGTCATCCTGCAATAATTTTTGCGGGAGCTTATGCGATGCTCTCTAGAAAATATATTTTATTCATACTTGTTTCTGTTGCAATAGTGCTTAACATGGAAGGGCTAATTTACTATTTTCAATTACCTCAATACTGGTATAAACATAGTTTAATTTTTAATGAACGTTTTATTGCTTTAATATATTTGACTGCGATCATCATTGGTTTTTGGCAGTTATATAAAACTGTAAAATCGAAAGATATGTTGGTTGATTAACTAATTGATGATTATCAATTACAAACAGTGCAACTTCCCTTTTTTAATAAATTAGCGTCGTTTATTAAAATGAAAATTTTAAAGCCATAATTCTTAAGAATACTACCATATTCTCCCATATTTCTATTATTTTTACTTCTTGAATCAATAATACCATGAATAAAGTAGTAAGTAATGCAGATGAAGCCATTCGTGACATACATGATGGTGCTATAATAATGTTAGGAGGCTTTGGATTATGTGGAATCCCTGAAAATAGTATTACAGCATTAGTAAAAAAAGGAACAAAAAATTTAACATGTATTTCTAATAATGCAGGTGTTGATGACTTTGGAATCGGCTTGATGTTGCAAACGCGACAAGTAAAAAAAATGGTTTCTTCTTATGTTGGCGAGAATGCTGAATTCGAGCGACAATTATTGAGTGGGGAATTGGAAGTTGAACTTATTCCTCAAGGAACGTTAGCAACACGATGTTTAGCTTCAGCATATGGAATGCCTGCTGTATTTGTACGTGCTGGTGTAGGAACTGAAGTAGCAATTGGTAAAGAAACAAGAACCTTCGATGGTGTGGAATATCTTTTAGAACAGGCTTTTAATGCAGATTTTTCAATTGTAAAGGCATGGAAAGGAGATACGCATGGTAATTTAATATTCCGTAAAACCTCTCGAAACTTTAACCCAATGATGGCTATGTCAGGAAAAGTTTCAATTGCCGAGGTAGAAGAATTAGTTCCTGCAGGAGAATTAGACCCTGATCAAATACATGTGCCAGGGATTTATATTCATCGCATTTTTAAAGGTTCAAATTATGAGAAAAGAATTGAGCAGAGGACGGTTCGGAAACGAATTTAATTTGAAAATTTGAAAATGTGTTGATTTGAAAATTTAATAAAAAACGAACTAAATTTTTAGTGAAATTACAATAAGAACCTTTTTAAAAATACAGCAAATGAGAAATGACATTACAAAAAATTTGATAGTTGAAAAAACATTCAATTATGCGTTAGAGATTATTGAGTTTACTGAGATTCTTCAGGAATTAAGAAAATATAGAATGGCGGATCAATTGTTTAAATCTGGAACAAGTATTGGAGCGAATGTTAAGGAAGCACAAAATGGAGAAAGTAAAAAGGACTTTATTCATAAAATGAAAATTGCAGCTAAAGAAGCTGATGAATCCGAATACTGGATAAGATTAATTAATGAATCTCCGAAGTATCCAACAAATTTAAAACTACTAAATGAAACACAACAAATAATTAGAATTCTGTCAAAAATTATTTCAACCTCTAAAATTTCAGATTAAACATATCAATCATTTTCAAATTATCACATTTTCATCAGCGATAGCCATCAAGACTTCAAATCAATAATTGAAAAATAAAATTTAAGCAATCATATTTATTTCATCAAAAACTATATCAACCTCTAAAATCACAAATCATTCATTTCATTCATTTTCAAATTAGCAAATTTTCAAATCTTCAAATTAACATTTATGTTAGATAAAAACGGAATCGCTAAACGCATAGCGCAAGAATTAAAAGACGGATATTATGTAAACCTTGGAATTGGTATTCCTACGCTTGTGGCGAATTATATTCCTGAAGGGATGAACGTAACATTACAATCAGAAAATGGGATGCTTGGCATGGGTCCATTTCCTATTGAAGGAGATGAAGATCCTGATTTGATTAATGCAGGCAAGCAAACGATAACAGAAGTTGCTGGGACAGCCTATTTTGATTCTGCAATGAGCTTTGGAATGATTCGCGCAGGCAAAGTTGACCTAACTATTTTAGGTGCAATGGAAGTAAGTGAAAATGGCGATATCGCTAACTGGAAAATTCCCGGTAAGATGGTTAAAGGAATGGGTGGAGCGATGGACTTAGTTGCTGCTGCTAAAAATATTATTGTTGCAATGCAGCACGTAAATAAAGCAGGCGAATCAAAATTATTACCTAGTTGTTCTTTGCCATTAACAGGTGTTCGTTGTGTTCGAAAAATTGTTACTGAGCTTGCAGTATTAGAAGTTGTTCCAGGAAAAGGATTTGTTTTGTTGGAACGCGCTCCAGGTATTTCTGTTGATGAAATTCGTAAAGCAACTGCAGGAAAATTAATAATAGAAGGTGAAATTCCTGAAATGAAATTAGATTGAAATCCAAAAAAATAGTACGCCTTAATGTAATTGTTACTTTTTGTCGAAATGAAAAATAAAAATTATTTTCAACTTACTACTACTATATTTTTTATTGGGCTTTTGATTCTTGGGTTTTTCCTTCTTGATGATTATGGAATGTCGTGGGACGAAACTTATTCTCGTGATCAAAATGGGGCTATAGCTTTTCGATATATTTTCAATGGAGATGCAAACACTTATCAACTCTCTGATGAACGTTATCATGGAACCGCAATAGAATTACCTCTTTATGGAATAGAAAAAGTTTTAGGTTTAACTGAATTAAGAACGATTTATTTATTTCGACATTACATTACTTTTCTATTATTCGTTATATCTGCTTTTTACTTTCATAAACTCATGAAAATAATCTATGATGATTGGTGGTTAGCTTTTGCAGGATTAGTAATATATATTTTTACTCCTCGAATATTCGCTGACGCATTTTATAATTCAAAAGATATAGGTTTCCTTTCCATATTTACAATTGCAATGTATAGCGCATATATTTTTCTACAAAAACAAACTCTTAAAACAATTTTAATTCATGGCTTTGTATGTGGTTTCCTAATTGCAACTCGTATTACTGGAGTAATAATGCCATTAATCACTATTGGAATACTCTTTTTACAACAGGTCTTAAAAATTTATTCAACAGGGTGGATTAAATATTTTAAATCAATCACGCTCTTTTTAACAATAACAATTTTGATAACCATTATATTTTGGCCAATCCTTTGGTTTGGACCTTTCGATGAGTTTACAAAAGCATGGATTCAGATTAGCCATTTTCACTGGAATAAGGATGTTTTATATTTAGGTGAATTTATTTCCGAAAATAATATCCCATGGCACTATATGCCTGTTTGGATTGGATTAACTACTCCTATTATTACTTTAGTTTTATGTTTTACCGGGTCTGGAATTTTGATGTATGAGTTTAGTAATACCTTTTTAAAATGGAGTAATATCACATTAACCAACATTGTATTTGCTATTTATTTATTTCTTCCAATTACTGCAATTATTATTTTAAAATCGGTTGTATATGATGGTTGGCGACACCTGTACTTTTTGCATGCTCCAATGATTGCAATAATTTGTTTTACTATTTATAAATTAACGTTTCAAAAAAGTAAGTTAATAAAAAGAAGTATTTACATCGCATTAATTCTTGTTTATATTCCTTCACTTATAACAATGGCACAATTGCATCCATACGAAAATTTATACTTCAATAAATTAAAATATTCTTCAATTGGTGAAGCTAGATTTAAAATGGATTTAGATTATTGGGGCTTGTCATACCGCAAAGCACTTGAATACGTTGTTAAAACAGACCATAGATCAGAAATTCATATTAAAGTTGATACTTACCCTGGGAAGCTAAATGCTGTTTTATTGCCTATCCACGATTATAATCGAATTGTTTTTGAAGATGATATTAAAAATGCAGATTATTTTATTGGTAATTACAGGTGGGTAAAAGAAGAATATCCTTTCAAAAATGAAGTATATAGTTTAAGCGTAGATAATGCTAAAATCATGGTTTGCTTTAAATTAAATAACACCCTTGCTCGATAGTCAATTAACACTAGTTTTTCAGCATTAACAGTTTTTACATTACTTTATTGATAAAATATCCTCTGATGATTTATTTCTGGTAGGAAAATAAATATATATGAATTATCTTCGATGCAAATTTAATGTATTTAAAATCTATTTCTAATTTAATAAATGAACACAGCCCTTACCGTAATTATTCCGATTTTTAATGAAGAACAGAATATTCCTACATTATTTAATCGACTAAAAGATGTGGTTTCAAATTTAGGGATCACGCACGAATTTATTTTTATTAATGATGGTAGTCGTGATCAATCCTTGAAATTAATAAAAGAATTAGCTGTAAAAGATAGCAATGTACGTTACATAAACTTTAGTAGAAATTTTGGACATCAAATCGCTGTTACAGCTGGAATAGATGCTTCAAAAGGAGAAACTATTGCGATTATTGATGCAGATCTACAAGATCCTCCAGAGTTAATTGGAGAGATGTATAATAAAATGAAAGAAGGCTATGAAGTTGTATATGCTAGAAGAAAAAGTCGTGCTGGTGAAAGTTTTATGAAAAAATATACTGCTAAGATGTTCTATCGTCTTTTAGCAAAAATTACTTCTGTAAAAATACCTGTTGATACTGGTGATTTTAGAATTATACATCGTAAAATTGTTGACGTTCTAAAAGAAATGCCAGAACAGCAAAAATATTTACGTGGCCAAATTGCATGGATAGGATTTAATCAAACTTATATTGAGTACGATAGAAGCGAAAGATTAGGAGGTGAGACTGGTTATACTTATAAAAAAATGATGCGACTAGCTTTAGATGGAATTACTTCATTCTCTAATTTTCCTCTCAAGTTTGCAACCATGGCAGGATTTGTTGTATCAGGAATAACCTTTTTGCTAAGCCTTTATGCTCTTTATGCAAGGTTTGTTTCGAAAGATTTTGTTCCCGGTTGGACTTCATTAATTTTAGCCGTATTATTCATTGGAGGGGTTCAATTAATTAGTATTGGAATTATAGGAGAATATATTAGCCGGCTTAGTGCCAATGTTAGAAAGAGACCTTTGTATATTGTAAGTGATACAAATATTCAGAATTAACTCCTTAATCCGTTTGTCTAATTTAAAATAATAGTAAATGAAAGTACTCATCTAAAAATCATACTTTTAAAATTGCTATTAAATTTATCCTATTTTTAAATATGCTTCAAGAGAAAAAAACACTACTTATATACACAAGTATTTGTCTGTTAATTTGGTGCTTCTTTAGCCTGTTTTTCGCTTTTGAACGTTTGTACGGAGATTCTGCATATTACTTATTTTATATGGTTAATGATGCAAAATATTTTATTGCACATCACCGACCAGCTAGTTTATTTATTGAATGGATTCCACTAATTCAAATTAAATTAGGAAGTAGTATTAATTCCATAATTTATGGTTTCTCCTTCAATGAAGCTGTTTTTCAAGTTCTCGCGGTACTACTAACTTGCCTCTGGTTAAAGGATCCATTTTTAGGATTTGCGATGATTATAACCTTGTTTGTAGGAGCTAAATGGAATTGCTTTAATCCTGTATCAGAATTAATTCTAGGCACTCCAGTTTTCTTTTTTATGTTTGGTATTTTAAAAAAATATGGGAACGGCTTATTTTCAAGTTTACTTTTTATTCTTGGTGCTGCATTCATAATTTTTTCACACCCACTTTACTCCATAATCATTCCATTAGCGTTGGGGATGTATTATGTAAATAAACCAACAAAAATTCAGTGGATCTCGTTAGTTTCAATATCTATTGTTGCTATTATTTTGTTTCACTATAAAACAATGGATTGGTATGATAAGGAAAGAATGTCTCAACAAGATCATTTATCATTTATTGACAATATTCGTGAAACATTAAAAATGGATTTGTCTGAATGGTTCAAAGTTCTCTTTCCAAACTTTATCGGATTCTTAGTTATTGCTGGTATTAATTTGTACCTTTTAAATAAAGCTCGAAACTATAAAATGATCGTAGTTTTATTTGGTTTCCTGATATCCTTTTTTCTATATGTATGTATTAAATTTCATACCTTATTTCCAGGCTATACCTACGAATCATTTGAACGCTATTTATTTCCATTAGTACTTATCAATGTTTTAGTTCTCTCTTTCAACTCCAAACAAATAAACAATAAATTACTTACTCTTATTTTTATTTCGGTATTGTATCAAGGCGTAATTATTTATAATTATGGATTAACAATTAAGTTTAGAAATTCACAATGGGAAAATGCAATTAAGTATGCTCAACAAGAGAATAATCACAAATATGTTTTCCGTATAGATAATTTTTATAGTCGATTATTAGGTCATAATTGGATTATTGGAAATGAATCAATGCTAACATCAGGGTGTATTGGAAATAAACAAACAGTTCAAGTTGCAATTATTGAAACACTTGAAATATGTAATCCTAAACACTCAAACATTTTAAATTGGTTAGGTAATAGCAACTACATGTATTATCCAACTGAAATAGTTCCTGATAGTTCATTAAATAAAAATTATTTTAATTTAAGCGGCGGTCCATTCATACTTGCAAATACTGATACAATAGAATCAATTTACGATAGTGCTTTCTTTTCGAATATAAAAATCCAATTACTTAATAAGGAAGCAATCCAAAATTCTCTTGCCAACGATATTTTAATTAAAATTGACAATCGTAATACTACTCCACTTTATTCGGGCATGAAACAATCGGGAATTAAAATTGGTGCTGAATGGATAAATAATAAGGGTGCTAAATTTAAAGGTGGAGAAACACCAATATTAGCTGATGTAAAAAGCGAATTGACACAATATTTTTCATTAATTTTACCTCCTAAAGATGAAGAATGTAAATTGAAGTTCTATGTTACATTTAAAAGTGGAAGGAAGGTAAGTTTAAATTAATACTCCTTGAAACAATAAAAACAATCTTATTTAATCAAAGATAAAATTGAAGCATTTG
>JANPGA010000130.1:0-19513 GCA_031423735.1 Bacteroidota bacterium
GCTGTCCCGATAGCTATCGTGGAACGCTTGTGTCTTTTTCTTTGGTTCGTTTCTTTTGGACAAGCAAAAGAAATGAACAAACAAGATAGGAACACGCAACTTTTATTTTTACTAAAAATCATTTAAGATACAAGAATCAAATTCCATTCAAACGAAAAATTATTTACATATTAGCACATTGTTAAATTGATCGCTGTCCCGATAGCTATCGTGGAACGCTTGTGTCTTTTTCTTTGGTTCGTTTCTTTTGGACAAGCAAAAGAAATGAACAAACAAGATAGGAACACGCCAATTAATAGATACTACAAATCAATTTAGAATGAAAATTCAAATTATCAATTGATATTCGGAATTGAAATTAAAGTTGAGTTTATTACAAAAGCTTTTAGTATTTTTATTTAGTAAAAAACCTAACCGCTATTCATAATCACAAACCATTAAAATTTTCAAATTGAATATTCATCCTTTTTATGAATAGTAACAACATTTCCTGAGCCTGGATCTAAATAAGTATCAGTATAAAATAAAACGATATTTATATTAGCTCCATTAACAGTAATTTTCCCTTGCCCTTCAAAGGTATGGTTCATGGTATCAGTAGGAGTGATGCATAAAAAAGTTTGGGGAGAAAGATAAATACTATCTTTTGCTGGGTTATATTTAAAAACCGGATTTGCTTGAAAGCAATCTGAAATTTTAAATATTTTAGCCTCATTGTTTAAGGTGTCGGATGCACTAAAGGAGGTAATCCAATTATGTATTGTTCCAGTTTGTAAATTAGTGGTCTTGCAATTAAAAATGGTATTCAAATACTCTAAATCATTTTTCATAATTATTTTTCTAACAACCGAATCTTTGTTGCCATCAGAATCAATAACTTTATAAGATATAAAATACTGACCAACTAAATTTATATTTAATGGATTGGTAATTTGCACTAAACTTGAAATGTCTCCATCTTCAATATCAGTAGCTCTAAATCCCTGCTCAAAGTAAGGTGAATTTAACACAAGTATAACTGTTGTATTTCCATACAATGCAATTGAAGGAGCAAATTTTAATTTAGCGGGAATATGTAATTTAAACTCTCGCATATAAACTTTTCTGCCAGCTCCTGTAGCAATAACATTTATGTTAAAATATCCAGTGTCTGCATTCGTTGCAACTTTAATTTTTTGAATTAATGTTAAGTCAGGTTTGGATACAGAAGGTGAATAAGTTATTTCAACACCATTTGGAAGCTGACTATTGGTAAAGGTTATATCTTCTATATCACCACCTAAATAATAGGTTTTAAGTTCTCGTGAAAATGTTTCTCCAAGTCCAACAATTGTATCCTTTACACCAATGAATTTAAAATCCATAGCATTAGGTTCAACGTTGGTCTTTTTACAAGATGTAATAGTAATTGAACTAATAATTATTAAGGCAAATAAAATTTTGTTTTTCATAAAGTCATACCAAGATTAAAAAATAAAAACGAGAATATATCCGATTGTTCATCTATCAACTTACCGGTTGGTTTCGCTGCACCAGCACCACCATGTCCCGCATTTACATCGATTCGAATCATTACAGGATTATTGCCTTTTTGGTTCTCTTGTAAGGTAGAAATAAACTTGAAGGAGTGCGCTGGCACAACTCGATCATCATGATCAGAGGTGGTAACTAATGTTGCTGGATAATTAACGTTTGATTTAATATTGTGTAATGGCGAATATTTATAAATTGATTTAAATTGTAATGAATCTTCACTTGAACCATAATCCGTTTTCCAAGCCCAACCAATTGTGAAATTTTGATAACGTAACATATCCATAACACCAACAGCTGGTAATGCTACTTTAAATAATTCAGGACGCTGAGTCATAACAGCACCAACTAATAACCCTCCATTTGATCTGCCACTAATTGCTAATTTTTCTGGGTTAGTATATCCTTCTTTAATCAAATATTCAGCTGCTGCAATGAAGTCATCAAAAACATTTTGCTTTTTTAATTTTGTTCCTGCCTCATGCCAAGCAGTACCGTATTCACCACCACCTCTTAAACAGGGCATTGCAAATACACCTCCTCGTTCTAAAAATACCAATCGCTCTGGTTTAAATTCTGGAGTTTTACTAATGTTAAATCCTCCATATCCAAATAATAAAGTTGGAGTTATACCGTCTGGCTTATATCCTTTTTTAGAAACAATAAACATTGGAATGGTTGTTCCATCTTTACTTTTGTAAAATACTTGCTTTGTTTCAAAATCATCAACATTGTATTTTACTGCTGGTTTAAAATGCATCGATAAAATATTTTTACTCATGTTATATCGATAAACAGCTGATGGCGACGTAAAACTTGCATAGGTGATAAATACATTCGTATCAGTTGGGGATCCATTTATCGCTTCAACAGTACCTAATCCAGAAAATGGAATTTCATACGTTTTTACTCCTTGGTTACTATAAATATAAACTCTGCTACTTGCATCTTTCATATAATGACAAAGTATAGATTTTAAACACATCGTAGCGCCTTGCAATATTTCATTTTGTTCAGGAACAATATCTTTCCATGAAGAAGCAACACTATTTTTATAATTGATACCAATGATTTTCTTTTTTGGAGAATTATAGTTTGTTAGAAATACTAAATCATCACCGATATTTCCGATCAAATCAAAGTCGTTATCAAATGTTTTAACCACTTGCTTTAATTTCGAATTTGGAGCTACTAAACTTTGTATATAAACGTTATTTCCACTCGTGGATTCTGTTCCTGTAATTACTAAAAAATGTTCATCGCTAGTCACACTCGCAGCAAAATTTCTTAATGGATGAGTTTTATCTTCAAATACCAATGAGTCTTTATCTTGCGTATCTCCAAGTTTATGATAATACACTTTATGATATTCGTTTTTTTCTGTAAAAACTTTAGCATTCGACATTAAATCATAACGGCTATAAAAAAAACCATCTTTCCACCAAGCAATCCCCGAGAATTTAACCTTCGTTAATACTTCTGGAAGCGATTTCATGGTTTTTGTTTCCTTAATTCGAATACTACTCCAATCGCTACCTGTTTCGTTTATCACAAAGGCTAAATGTAGCCCGTCAGTTGAAGGAACGGTTTGAGTAATTGCCGTTGTGCCATCTGCCGAAAGTTTGTTAGGGTCGAAATATTGTATTGGAACATATTCCAACGATCTCATATAATATAAAACCGGTTGATTATTGGTGATGTCACTTCGGTAGTAAAAATAACTGCTTCCTGCTTTAAAGGGAGCCTGATAAATTGGAGTACTCCAATACCGTTTCATTTGAGCTTTTAAACTATCTCTAAAGGGTATTTGCTTTAAATAATTTTCAGTAAAACTATTCTGTTCTTTTACCCAATTACTAGTCTCAACTGATCTGTCATCTTCTAACCAACGATACGGGTCGGAAACTTTTACTCCAAAATAATTATCAATTTGATCTGTTTTTCGTGTAATTGGATATTGAAAGCCTCCATCTTTTACATGTTGGCTAGTTAAAAGTGAAAGTTCAGTATTTTCTTTACTTTCCTCAATGGATTGGCCATGTAAATTATTATAACTCAGAAATAGGGTAATAAGGCAAAGAAATGGTACTCGATTCATAATTTTGGTTTAGGTTACAAAAGAAACGCTAATTTCGTGATCATTCTCTAAAAAATCTGTTTAAAAACGTAATTTAATTCTAATGAAAATTAACCGAATACCATTAATTGCCATTGTAATGATCAGTTTTTTTGCTTCTTGTAGTAATAATTCTGTCAAAAAAAGTGAGAATGAAGATGCTCATTTTGAAAATTTTCGAGATTATTTTGTTGAATCATTATGGCGAATTAGCCCTTCCGACGCTATTTATGCTGGCTATCATAAATACGATAGTCTTTTAGCAGCTCCAACAGCAGAAAATCGACAATTAGCATTAAATGAGTATAAATCACTTGCTGATAGTATTAAATCATTCGACGAAAAGAAACTCTCTGAGTTAAACAGAATCGATCTATGGATGATGAGAGATAAAATTGATGGTAGTATCTGGTATATTAATGAATTTAAAGGCTATCAATGGAATCCGGCAAACTACAACGTTTCTGGTGAATTTGCAGAGATCTTAAATGGTTCTTATGATAAATTGGATAATCGTTTAAAGATGTTCTCTTCTCGTTTAGAAAAAGTTCCTGCGTATTATGTAGCTGCAAAACAAGAAATCAAGAATCCTTCAATAGAACATACTGATCTTGCCATCCTTCAAATTGATGGTTCTATTGATGAAGTGTTTGGAAAAAATTTAAAAGATTCGGTAAATGTTTCTAGCTTATCCGAAAATGAAAAAACAAAAATTCTTGCATTATCTGATTCAGCAAAAAGCACATTAATCAATTTCTCAAGTTGGTTAAAGGATGTACGTAAAAAGTTAAATGCAAATAATTCAACCGATTTTCGCATTGGTCAAAAATTATATGATAAAAAATTCGCATACGAAATCCAATCACATTACTCTGCTGAAGAAATTTATAAAAAAGCAATCGCTCGTAAAGCTGAATTACACAGTGAAATGGCTAAAATTAGTCGTGAACTTTGGCCAAAGTATTTCGGTAAAGCAGTATTGCCAACCGATAGCCTTATTTTAATCCGTAAAGTTATAGATGCTATTTCTGTAAATCATGTTAACAGAGACTCATTTCTACAGTCGATAGAACAACAAATTCCTCAATTAGTTAAGTTTATTACTGATAAAAATTTAATTTATATCGATCCTTCAAAGCCTTTAGTAGTTCGCAAAACTCCTGCATATATGGAAGGTGGTGGAGCAGGAGCATCTATTTCGGCGCCAGGACCCTATGATAAAGGTGCAAATACGTATTACAATGTTTCGCCTTTAACTGGATATACCAACGAACAAGCTGAAAGTTATTTAAGAGAATACAATCATTACATTTTGCAAATTTTAAATATTCACGAAGCTATTCCAGGACATTATACTCAGTTAGTTTATAGTAATCAATCGCCTTCACTAGTTAAAAGTATTTTAAGTAATGGAGCAATGGTAGAAGGATGGGCAGTTTATTCAGAACGTATGATGCTCGAAAATGGCTATGGAAATAATGAACCTGAAATGTGGTTGATGTATTACAAATGGCATTTACGTTCAGTTTGCAATACTATTCTTGATCATGATGTTCATTGCAATGGTATTTCTGAAGAGGATGCCAAAAAATTCTTGATTAACGGTGCTTTCCAACAAACTGCTGAAGCAGATGGAAAATGGAGACGAGTAAAATTAACTCAGGTTCAATTGGCAAGTTATTACACCGGATTTACTGAAATTTATGACTTACGTGAAGAGATTAAAAAGATGATGGGTGATAAATTTGATTTAAAAGCATTCCATGAGAAGTTTTTAAGTTATGGAAGTGCACCTGTTAAATATATCCGTGAGTTAATGCTCGAAGATCTAAAAAAATAAATGTGTACAATAATCTTTTCATCTTTCCGTCTGTTACTGTCATATGTACATGACAAAAAATAAAGATTCAAATAATTTAGATGTAGAAACTACATTTTCAGTTTTCCAAGATGTTAATTCCATACCTGATAATCTTAAGTCAGGTATGGAAAACGTTGGATTGCTAACAAGTATTACTTACTTTCAATCCTTACAAGAATCATCGATTCCAGGGCTTTCTTTTCGCTATGTATTTTTAGTTCAAAATAATAAGCCAATTGGGTTTTATTATTTTCAAGTATTAAATTTATCAGCTAAAGAGTTAGGAAAAATTATCCATCTTGATCCTTATAGCAAAACACTTAATCACTTTAGTGGAGTAATTAATGCAATTTTATTTGGAGCGAAAAAAGATAAACCACATTATTTGCTCATCGCAGGAAATATGATTTTAAGTGGAGAATATGGTTTATTGAATTTAAATAATTCCACCCAAGTTTATGAAAAATTGGTGGAAGCAATAAATGTTGTTACCACCGATTTAGAAACCAATGGAAAGGTGGTCGCAACCATAGTTAAGGATTTTATTAGCAATACAGATCAAGCAAAAAAAGTCTTATCAGCGAAATCATTTTCTCTTATGGTTATGGATCCCATTATGAAAATGGAAATCCGACCAAATTGGGAAACCTTTTCTGATTATCTCGAATCCTTATCTGCAAAATACCGTTTGCGCTATAACAATGCAAAGAAAAAAATAGAATCAATTACCATTCGAGATTTAACTATTGATGAACTTATTCAAAATCGAGATGTAATTGAGCAATTGTATAAGGCGGTGCAACTTAAATCACCAATTCAATTATTGAAATGTGATTTTAACTATTTATTATCGATTTCTAAAAAATTTGGTGATAAGTTTAAATTCAGAGCATATTTTGATAATGAAAAAATGATCGCCTTCATGTGTGGTCTTGATTGCAACGATCATTACGAAGCGCATCATATTGGTATCGATTATCACTACAACCGATCCCATGCAATTTATCTAAATATTCTATATGAATTTATTGGGTTAGCAATTGAATCTTCGGCGAAATCGCTTTCTTTTGGAAGAACAGCATTAGAAATGAAAACTACGGTAGGTGCTATTCCAATTTCCTATAATGCCTACATTAAATTAAACAATTATATGTTAAATTGCTTAATAAAATCATTTTTACCCTCTGAAATCCCTTTCGACTGGACTCCAAGAAATCCATTTAAAGATATTACATAAAATTGGCTTCAATTTTAGAACCGTTTATCAAGTTTTAAGCATCATTCACAATATTCTTTGCATTAAAAGCAATCAGTCGCTTTAAATTGTATCCAAAGGTGCGAAAATATGAGGTGGTTGTGGTTTAGATTATGTATGCTGTCGTTAATTCTATTTGGTGTTTATAACTTAGTAGACGCCGATATTACTCCTCATTTTCCGAAATATCAATCTCCATTTTCAAAGATTTCAACTTTGGCCTATCCAAATCCATTTAATGAATCAACAACCATATTTTTTTCGCCAACAAAAAATGAATTTATTAAAGTGAAACTTTATAATAATAAAGGTCAAATGTTAACTTCTATTTTCGAAGATAATGTTGAAAAGGGTGAGTCTTATCAATTTGAATTAGATGGACGAGATTTAAGTCCTGGAACATATTATTACACCATCGAAGCAAACGGTGGCATATTACATCAACGAATCGATTTAGTTCGTTAAACTTAATAATTGGATGTTAATCACCACCAATTATTCCTCCTAACAAACCGCCTATTCCTCTCGACTCTTCGCGACCACCTCCAACTCGGGAAGCAGCAACGATTCTATCTGCCATTCTGGAAAATGGAACACTTTGCAAATAAATTAATCCAGGTCCGGTAAGTAAAGCATAAAATAATCCTTCTCCTCCAAAGAGTGAGTTTTTAAATCCACCAATAAATTTAATATCATAATCAACTGTAGTTTCGAGTGCAACTAAACATCCTGTATCAACACGTAATTGTTCTCCAGCAACAAGTTGTCGTTTTAAAATTGTTCCGCCGGCATGAATAAAAGTATTTCCATCACCTGATAATTCCTGTAAAATAAATCCTTCACCACCAAATAATCCAGCGCCCATACGTTTAGTAAAAGCAATGTTTATTTCAATCCCCTGAGCAGCACATAAAAATCCATCTTTCTGGCAAAGAAATTTACCACCAAAATGTGCTGGGTTAATCGGAATTATTTTCCCTGGATAAGGAGCAGCAAATGCCATTTTTCGCTTAGCATTTCCTTCATTCGTAAAAGTGGTAATGAAAAAACTCTCGCCAGTTATCATTCTTTTTAATCCTTTCATGATTCCACCGCTAGTACCCGTTTGCATTTGGATATCTTGTTCCATGTAAAGCATTGCACCCGCTTCGGCTCTAATAGCTTCACCTGGATCAAGTTCTACCTGTACAACTTGTATATCATCTCCAATTATTTCGTAGTCAATATCATGAGCCATTGCGTTGTGTTATTAAATTTTGTGTAAATTTTATTAATTATTCTAAAAGATCAAAACCTAAATTATAAATTTAATTTAATAATATTATTCCAGTTTTTATTCCGACCTTGATCGTGGCAAATTTAACAATCTATATGAGAAATATAATATTAATATTACTGTTAATTTTCAACTGTAATTTTCTTTCTGCACAAAGTCTGAAAAATGATACTTTGTTTATACCTGGTGGAGTTAGGCAATATCAGTTTCAACTTGAAAAACCTGTAAAATCTATTGAACATCTTCAATATGAAAAATCAGGTGAACCTATTAAAGGGTATTTATCGCCTGATGGATCAAGAATAATTATGGACAACTATAAAAAAGGGCAAAAAGTTAAAGTAGATCTTATTCACCTCGACGGAAAGATTGAAACTTTTCTAAAAAGTTCTTGCTTTATCGATCCTATAAATTTTACACTTTAGATTGACTAATTCTGAGAATGATGGATGGTTTTATTATGAAATAGTTCAATAAATAACGGGAGTATTTCTTAAAAGAAATACTCCCGTTATTTATCTGTACTAAATTCAATATTCTATTCAAATTTTACAACCCAACAACTTGTTTATCCTTAGGATATTTAACCGAAAAAGATAAATTTTTCTTAATGGTTTCTCCGGGTTGAACGGTTAGATTCCATCTTATATTTCCATTGGTTGTATCGTAATCTGCTCCCGAATTATCACCCATCTTAACTTCAATTTCTTTAGCATTCGAAACTGGTACTTGATCAAATAAGAAAAGTGAAATTGGTTCCTTTTTACCATTTTTAATGGATATTTCATAGGTAAATGAACGCTCTCTGTTTCCACCAAATAATTTACTTCCACTTAAATCTTTTAACTTCTCACGTTTAATGGTTATTCTTTTATCACGACCTAACGATACAGTTAAGGTGTCTCCAGTTTGTGATGGATCAAAATAAGTTGCACCTACATAAGCCCCATCAAAATATACATTTGCCGATCCAGCAGTTAAACTTAAATCTTCCCAAGAAGTAATTTTAGCTGTTAAAAATGCATCAGCATCTAATTTAGGAATCGCTTCATAATTATAACTTGCCTTTAAATTATATTTCTGTATATCCACTTGGTATTCTTTACCGTCAGAAGGAATAGAGTAGGGGCTCATGATTTCAAAATCACTCGATAATTGGTTTTGATTTACTTGAACTTGTACAGCTTGTAACTTCACTTCTTTTGAGAAGGCAACATCTTCTTCCATTCTAGCACCAGCCGCCATTGGCACATTGGATTGGGTTTTATACATTATTGGCTGATTTACAAACAAGTTTAAATACCAAGGATATAACTCCGGCTTGATCGCACTTTGGGAAGGGTTACCTGTATTCAATTTCAACTTTACATTTTTCCAATCTTCACCCGTATTTTGATTCACTTTTGCTTTGCAAACTAATTCAATTGGACTGTTTACATCCTTTGCTCTTAAATCATAAAATGAATACCAACTTGCATTACTTCCTATAACATAACTTAATTCAAAGTTGATGGTTCCTTTTAATTTCGAATCAAGACTTACAATTATATTTCCGACAGGCTCATTTTTCTTAATATTTAATTGATCGAGCTGCTGTTTGATTTTAGTTACTTGATCATTTAATTTTTTTATAGTTTGATTATACTCTAAAATGTCATTTTTAATGGCTAATGATTTCTTATTGAAATATTCAACAACAAGTTCTAATTCATCAGCAATAACACCATTCGTCGCACCTCCAATAGCCTTATTCGCTAATAATACGTTTTGAAGCTCATTTAAAGTGGCTATTTTATTTTGTACTAATTGAGTTCTGTAAGTCAACGAATCAAGTAATTCTTCGAGATTGGTTACATCTTTCGATTTCTTTCGATCCATCAAATAATTTTGCTGAAAAGAAACATTTAAAATTACGGCATCTCCAATTCCTTTAAGGGTAATACTTTCTGGATTGATATATGGCGAAAGTCCATCAAAAACTACTTCTTGCAATCCCGAATTTACTTGTGCTTTTCCTGTACGTGAAACCATTGCCCCTGTTTGGTAAAGTTTCACTTCTTTTATTTCGCTTGAGTTTAACCAAATTGGTTCTTGTGCATAACCTATAATTCCTAAAAACAGTAAAATTAATAATGAAATAGGTTTTCTGATGCTGATGTGTGTTTGCATATTTTTTTGTTTTGGACCATGGATGTATTTATAGTTTGGATTCCATAAGCCGATTTGCAAAAGTACAGATATACTTAATATTATTTCATACAAAAATTTACAAGGGCATTAACCTGTTTTTTCTCCTATTTATAAGTTACTTTTGCTTCGATGTATTTGCATAAATTAACGCTATTTAATTTCAAAAATTACGCTGAAGCTGAATTCGAATTCAGTGCTCAAGTAAATGCATTAACTGGATTAAATGGTAGCGGAAAAACGAATATTCTTGATGCTATCCATTATTTATGCCTCTCAAAAAGCTATTTTCAAGCTGTTGATAGTGTTAGCATTCGTCATGGTGAACAGTTTTTCTCAATAAATGGACTTTTTAAGTTGGATGATCGAACAGAAGAAATTTTTGTAGGACTTAAATCAGGTCAAAAAAAAATACTTAAACGTAACTTAAAGGAGTATCCAAAACTTGGAGATCATATCGGATTGCTTCCTGTTGTTATAGTTGCTCCTGTCGATCAAGATCTAATTACTGGTGGAAGCGAAGATCGCCGTAAGCTAATGGATAGTATTATTTGCCAATACGACCATCAATATCTTGATGATTTAATGAATTATAATAGAGCTCTTCAACAACGAAATGCATTCCTAAAGCAAGCTGCAAAAACTGGAATTGATGACATTACTCTTTTGCAAATATGGGATGAACGATTGGCGCATTATTCTGTAAAAATTTATACTGCTCGCAAGCAATTCATCGATAGATTTATTCCTTTGGTGAATAGCTTTTATGCATTTCTTACATTGGAAAAAGAAGTTGTAAGTGTAAAATATGATAGCCAATTGCATACAGATAATCTTGAAGTGCTTTTAGAAAAAAATGCTCATCGAGATAGAATTTTGCAATACACTACGTGTGGTACTCATAAAGATGATCTTGAATTTTTACTAAATAATTATCCTGTAAAAAGAATCGGCTCTCAAGGTCAACAAAAGTCGTTTGTATTAGCAATAAAATTAGCACAGTTTGATTTAATACGTCAAACAAAAGGAGTAAAACCAATTATACTCTTGGATGATATCTTCGACAAACTCGACTTAAATAGAATCACTCGATTAATGGAATTAGTAAATCAAGATACATTTGGGCAAATTTTTATTACTGATACTCAAGAAAATCACATTAAAAATGTTTTCGAATCAATAAATACACCTTTAAAAGTTTTTAATTGTACGAATTAGAAATTACTTTCCGCTTCCTTGTACGATGGTTCTAGCTGTATAGAAAAGTATTTTAAAATCTAAGGCTATCGACATATTTTCAATATAAATAATATCAAATTTTAATCGTTGTATCATTTGTTCTACATTTTCAGCATAGCCATATTTAACTTGTCCCCAACTTGTAATTCCAGGACGAACTTTATGTAAATGACGATAATGAGGGGCTTGCATCATAATTTGATCAATAAAAAACTGCCTTTCAGGACGAGGTCCAACTAACGACATATCACCAATAAAGACATTGTAAAATTGAGGTATTTCATCGAGTCTTGTTTTGCGCATAAACTTACCAACTGAAGTAATACGGTTATCATTGGAACTCGATAATAATGGTTGACCGTTTTCTGCTCCAACATACATTGATCGGAATTTATAAATTGTAAAAGGGTTCCCATGTAAACCTATTCGCTCCTGAGCAAAAAATATTGGGCCTTTAGAAGAGAATTTAATTATTGAGGCAGTAATAAAATATACTGGAAAAAGAAGAATTAAAAAGATAAAAGAAACTACAAGATCAAGAATTCGCTTTAGCGATTGTTGCCAAACCGGCATCAACATAGGGTTAATAATTATTAAAGGCGACCCGAATATAGAGGTCATTTTTACGCTGCCTGCAAGAATATCATACATGTCAGGCATAATTTTAACGATAACATCTTTATCTTCTAAATCGTTAATTATTCTTCCAATAAAATCGTGTTCTGAAGATTCTACCGCTATTATTACTTCTTCAATTTTATGTTTATCGATTATTGATGAAAGTTCTTCTAATCCATTTAAATGAGGAAGGGCATCTTTAAAATATTTTCCATTATTACTATCAACATGTACAAATCCAATAAAATTATATCCTTGACTTTCATCTTCTGATTCAAGTTCTTTATATAAGTTAAACGCTCGTTGATTACTACCAATTATAATCGTGTTGAATCCAATTTTTCTACCTTTAATTTTATTGGCAGTATTGGTGGTGATAATAAATCTGAAAAACGCAGTAAAGCCAAAGTGAAGCAGAAATAAAGCAACGAAAATGCTGTAGTAACTTCTATAAGTTACAATGACGTCATCTAGTAAAAGTGTAAAAAATATAATAAGAACTCCTATCAATGATACATAGAAAGTTAATGCTAATTCTCTTAATCGTGATTTTCGATAGATGTCGTTATACGTACCTGCTAACGCATAAATTGCAATCCATGCCAATGGAAGAACTGAGATACCTATATAGAAATTTTTGTCAGGAATAAACGGTATTTTATATCCGTAAAGTGCAGATTCAATATCATACTTTCGATATAGATAAAAGAATCCCCATGCTAACATGGCTGCTAGCAAATCAGATAAAACGTATTTAATAATTTGAAGAGGCTTATTCATTACACTAATCTTGCAGCAATTTCAAGTTATCAAGATACACTGTGCTCTTTGTTGTATTCAGATCTTTTTTCAATAAAAAATAAATTTGAAAACCATTTGAAATGCCATAATTTACTACTGTCTGACTTAGATCCAAATAAATTTTATTCCATGTAGCAGATGGATTAACTTGTAAAAGAATAGCCTTTGATGTTAAACTTGCTGTTGACATTATCCCAATATAAAACTTCTCATCACATTTATAATCGAGTTCTAAATAAACACTTTTACCTAAATCAAAATAGTTGTAAGGACCATTTGTTTTACATTCTAAAACACTATCTAAAGAAGTAACTTCCAATTTCAAACATTTTTTTCCTTCAAATGCATTGGCTGTATCAAAGGCTAATGGAGCTAAACTAGTACTTAAGGTATCAAGAGGAAAACTAGAGCCTTCAAACCCTTCAACAATCTTCGCTTTTAATCCAGAGAAATACTCAACTGTTAATGTATCAATAGAAATTGTTTGACCTTCTGTTAAATTTAAAGTACGAGCATCAAACTTATAAAATGGATATTTAGCTCTGGTAGATGCAATTCCATTTTTAAAAATTCCTGCTCCAAATTGAAAATTATGATTCCCAGCTAATAAAACCGGAAATTTCGCAGGCAGCTCAAAGGTTCCAATAAATTGCCCATCTGCATAAACCCAAACATCTTTGATGTTGCTTGAATTTGATCCAAAATTTGAATTTGGAGCTAAGTTCATGGCTTTAATTTCTACAAATGCAGGAATCGACTCTTCCGGATTAATAATATTGCACCCCGAAATAATGCAGAACAATAAAAGAAAAGGAACATAAATAAATTTAAATAATCTCATTCTAAAGTTTGGTTAAATACTATTTACAAGGAAACTTTTGTTTGAATCAACTTTAGTTTATCAGCTATTTGATGAGCAATTTGCAATGCTTCGAATCCATCTTCTATGGTAACTTCTGTTTCAGCATCATTTAAAATTGCTTTAGCGAAGGATAATAATTCTTCTTTAATTGCATTGCTAGGTTCAACTTTTGGATTCTCAAAATATATTTGCTTTGTGCCCTTTCCTTCTCCTAAATCAATTGTAACAGCTAATGGATCAATTTCACCAATAACCTCTTTTAAACGAACCACTTCACTTGATTTTTCTAGAAAATCAATAGCTATATATGCATCTTTCTGAAAGAATCTTGATTTGCGCATATTCTTTAAAGAGATTCTACTTGCAGTTAAATTTGCAACACATCCATTGTCAAATTCTATTCGTGCATTTGCAATATCTGGTGTATCACTTACAACTGCTACACCACTAGTGCTAATCTTTTTTACTGTTGATTTAACAGTGCTTAAAACAATATCAATATCATGTATCATCAAATCTAAAACTACTGACACATCAGTTCCTCGTGGATTAAATTGAGCTAGTCGATGTGTCTCAATAAATAAAGGTTGTTTGATATATGAAACTGCAGAAATAAACGCTGGATTAAATCGCTCTACATGGCCAACTTGTACTTTAACATTTGCTTCTTTCGCAAGACCCATCATTTCCTTAGCCTCTAAAACGGTGTTCGCTAATGGCTTTTCTATAAAAACATGTTTAGATAGTCGAAGCGCCTTCACAGCACATTCGTAATGATTTACAGTTGGAGTAACAATGTCTACTACATCTACTAATTTCATTAATTCATCAATTGATGAATAATGTTTAATACCCATCGATTCAGAAACTAAAGCTGCGGTGGCAGGATCGGGATCATAAAAACCAATTAATTCAAACTCAGAAATCTCCTTAATCAATCGAAGATGAATTTTGCCAAGGTGGCCCGCTCCTAAAACTGCAATCTTTAACATAATTAATTTTGTGCAAAAATACTCTTTTTTTTAGTGCTCAACTGTTAATAAACATCTTGTAAAACTATTTGAGATCATAATTATTGCCTTGCTCATCTTGTAATTTCGCTTTCATATGCTGCAGGATACATTTCGTCACCAAGGACTACGCCGTCAATTAGTAGAAGAGCTTAAAAACAAAGGGATTACGAATCCTGGAGTTTTATTAGCCATCGGCAAAATACCTCGACATTCTTTTATGGATAATGCATTTCTTGAATATGCTTATCAGGATTTAGCTTTTCCAATTGATTGTGGACAAACAATCTCACAACCTTTTACCGTTGCTTACCAAACCCAGCTTTTAGAACCCCAAAAAGGAGAAAAAGTATTAGAGATCGGAACAGGAAGTGGTTATCAATCAGCTGTTTTAGCTGAAACAGGAGCTAAGGTTTTTTCAATTGAACGCCACAAGCCTTTGTTCGAATTAACGAAAAAGCGACTTGAGGAATTAAACTATTTTAATATAAAATGCTTTTATGGAGATGGTTTTGCAGGATTACCTGCATATGCTCCTTTTGATAAGATTTTAGTTACCTGTGGAGCACCAGAAATCCCCCAACAACTTTTGTCACAGCTTAAAACTGGTGGAATGATGGTTATTCCTGTAGGCCCCTTATCAGAGCAAACAATGACCATTGTTTTAAAGAAAGCAAATGGAGAAATAGAAATTATTGAATTAGATAAGTTCAGATTTGTTCCAATGCTGGGCAATAAAGTCAGGTAGTTAATTGCGTTAGCGCCATTTTGGCGTTATTTTATAGCTGTATATTGTAATTTTGTAGTTTTTTTAATTTCTTTTTTGGAATGGTATATTGATTGAAAGGCTATTCAAAAAAATTAAAAAAAATGACACTTATCAAATGGCCAAAAGAAACACAAGGTTCAAGGAATCAAAGTGTTTTCCCAACAATCAATGATTTATTAGGAGATTTAATTGATGGAGTTACAACAACCAACGAAACTCGTAAATGGAGTAACCCAGCAGTTAATATTTCTGAAAACGAGAAATCTTATAAACTGCAAATGGCTGCACCTGGATTGAAAAAGGAAGATTTTAAAATCTCCGTTCAAGATGCGATCTTGACTGTTTCAGCTGATTCAAAAAAAGAAAGCACGGAAAAAGTAGAGAATTATACTCGCAAAGAATTTTATTTCGAAACATTCAAACGAAGTTTCAATCTTCCTGAAACAATCACCATAGAAGGGATTTCAGCAAATTATGAAAATGGTATCATGCAAATTGTTCTTCCAAAGCAAGAACCGGTTAAACCAAAAACACTCGAAATTAATATTGCTTAATGATATTATGCAAATAACATAATGTATATTAGGTAAAAGGTGCTACAGCAATGCAGCGCCTTTTTTATGTATAGTACATAATGCGATCTAGGTAAAATTCATTAACTCTAAATTACTTAAATTGCATTATGCTTTTTGAGTAATATTATACACCTTAACTTTTCGATTCTTGTTTAATTAATTTACCATCTTGGAAAATCTTACTTTTGCAATCGAGATAAGTTTATGATAAAGAAAAATAACATTAGGATTTCAAATAGCATTCCAGCAAAAAAAGTAAAACGTAAACCAGTAATACTCGTAACTAATGATGATGGAATAACTGCTCCCGGACTCAGAAATCTTGCTGAAGTAATGAAGAAATTTGCTGAAGTAATTGTTGTTGCCCCTGATAGTCCCCAGTCTGCCATGGGTCATGCAATCACTATTAACAAACCATTACGTTTAGATAAAGTAGATGTTTTTAAAGGTATTGAATCCTGGCAATGTTCAGGAACTCCGGTTGATTGTGTGAAATTAGCGGTGAATAAAATTTTAAAACGTAAACCAGATTTATGTGTCTCAGGTATTAACCATGGATCCAATTCTTCAATAAATGTAATATATTCAGGCACGATGTCGGCGGCTATGGAAGGAGCTATTGAAGGAATTCCTTCCGTAGGTTTTAGTTTATCCGATTTTAGCTTAGATGCTGACTTCAGTGCTTCTAGGTATTTTATAGAAAAAATAGTAAAGAATATTTTAAAAATTGGATTGCCAGAATACACTTTGTTAAATGTAAATATTCCTAAGCTTAAATTAGAAAAAATTAAGGGCATCAAAATTTGTCGCCAGGCGCATGCGAAGTGGCAAGAAGAATTTGAAGAACGAACAGACCCTAATAAACGAAAATATTATTGGCTATCCGGTAAATTTATTAATATGGATACAGGTGAAGATACTGATGAATGGGCATTAAAAAATGGCTATGTTTCAGTGGTGCCCATCCAATTTGATTTTACAGCTCATCAAGCAATACCGCATCTAAATACAATAAATTGGAATGGTTAATTTATTGAAAAATGATAAAGTTGCAAATGGTGTGGTAATTGGAATAATTACTTCATTGTTTTCATTTGGAGTATTAACTGCCTTTGGAAAACTTTTCGAGAATTATCCAATCGAGCTATCACTATTAAAGCATCCAAGAATTGAATGTCTTTTGTTAGCAATCAATATTATTCTTTTTCGTTTTCTAATAGTAAAATGGGATCGTTTGGAAATCGCTAAAGGATTTTTTTTGATACTATTTCTTTCTTTTTTAATTTATTTATACGCTTTAAAATATCATTTTATAAATTATTGAATATGAAAAAGGATTCCTTATTAACTGGTCTCATTTCTGGCATTTTATCTCCTCTTTTAGGATTTTATATTTACTATTTACTATTCTTTGGATATATGGGTTTCAATAACTTTATTAATCATGTAATTAAAAACAATCTTGCCGTATCAGTATTAAGTATTGGAGTAATTTTAAACCTAGTAATCTTCTTTGCATTTTATAAAATTGAAGCAGATCGGTCTGCAAAGGGAGTTATTATGGCTACTTTTCTATATTCATTTGTTGTAGTTTATTTTAAAGTTCTTTAATGAAATATTATATCATTGCGGGCGAAGCTTCAGGAGATTTACATGCTTCGAATCTTATAAAAGCCCTTAAAGAAAAAGATACAAATGCTGTTTTCCGTTGTTGGGGTGGCGATCTTATGCAAGCTCAAGGGGCTGAAATAGTAAAGCATTACCGTGACTTAGCTTTTATGGGTTTTCTTGAAGTCATTCTAAATCTAAGTACGATTGTTAAAAATCTGAAATTCTGTAAAACAGACATTTTATCGTGGAAACCTGATGCCCTAATTTTAATTGATTACCCTGGCTTTAATCTCCGTATCGCAGAATTTGCACATGCTCATGGAATCAAAGTCATCTATTATATTTCACCACAAATATGGGCTTGGAAGCAATCTCGAATACATAATATAAAAGAGGTAGTCGATAAAATGATGGTTATCTTGCCTTTTGAAAAAGCCTTTT
This sequence comes from Bacteroidota bacterium, assembly GCA_031423735.1. Taxonomy (GTDB): domain Bacteria; phylum Bacteroidota; class Bacteroidia; order AKYH767-A; family OLB10; genus JANXSD01. The sequence goes on from JANPGA010000130.1 coordinate 18,155, forward strand.
ATGCTAAGTTTGATTATGCAGTTGATTTTGTTGGTCACCCTTTATTAGATGCCCTTGAACATGACTTAGTAACGCCCAAAGATTGGCGACAAAAAAATGGACTAACGGAGAAACCAATTATAGCATTATTACCAGGAAGTAGAAAACAAGAAATTTCTACTATGTTGCCGCTCATGTTAGAAACTGCAAAGGAATATAACGACTATCAATTTGTAATTGCTGCGGCTCCGTCAATGCCATTAGCTTATTATGAAAGTTTTTTAAATGGAAGTAAAATTAAAATTCTAGTAGGAGGGACTTATGCTCTCTTATCAGAATCTTTCGCTGCTTTGGTAACATCAGGAACTGCAACTTTAGAAACGGCATTGTTTGAAGTTCCCGAGGTTGTTTGCTATAAAGGAAATGCTATTTCTTATCAGATTGCTAAGAAAATGGTGAAAATTAAATTCATCTCTTTAGTAAATCTTGTAATGGATCGTGAAGTGGTTAAAGAATTAATTCAAGAAGAACTTACTCCGAAAAACCTAAAAACTGAGTTAAATAAATTATTGAACCCATTTACTCGTGAACAAATTATTAAGGATTATAAAACATTAAAGCAGCAACTAGGAGGGAAGGGAGCTTCGCAAAAAGCAGCTGAAATTATTGTTGAAACAATGAATAAATAAAGATCATTTAATAAACAAACCTGAGTCCCGAAGCTTAATTTCCTCGGGACTTTTTTTCAATGTCAAATAGTGATTCTCATTTCCACTCAACCAACTTCACCATTAGAAAATCATTTTTAAATGAATCATCGCAGATTTGCTATTTTGAAATTTAACCTACAACAGTATATGTTTTTATCCAATGAAATTAATTAAGTACTTCTTGTATAATTTTTACTCTAATTTATTTACATCGGTACTTAAATAATTACTCTACTACATCTTTTCCAATTCCACTTAAGATCATTATTTCACTTAATTGCACTTCTGTAGATTGTCGTTTCTGACCTGCCTTATCTGTATATTGGCGATTTACTAATTTACCTTCTACAGCTACTTTGGATCCAACTTTTGTATATTTTTCCAATATTTCTGCAACTTTACCCCAGGCAACTAAATTATGCCACTGAGTTTCAGTTACTTTTTCTCCTTTGTTGTTTTTATAAGTTTCGTTTGTCGCAATCGACACTTTTGCTAATTTCTGACCACCATCTAAACTTTTGATTTCTGGTGTCATTCCTAAATTGCCAATCAAGTTGACTTTGTTACGTAGTGTTTTCATTTTGTTTTGAATGTTTTTAACAAGTTCATTTACATCTTTGCCGAAGAAATTTAATCGCAACATAATTTTAAAAAACAAATTAACTTGTTA
>JANPGA010000131.1:0-7033 GCA_031423735.1 Bacteroidota bacterium
TGCTAGTAATGTTCAAGTGTGTACTGCTGCAATGCGCTATGGCTTCAGAATCATCCGTGACTTATGTGATGGAATGAATAACTGGATGGATGAAAAAGGGTATAAAAGTATTGATGACTTCGTAGGACTTTCAGTTCCTAAAATGATCAAGTGGGAAGAGTTGGATATCAATTATCATATCATCGCAAAGATTGATCAAGATAAATGTATTCATTGCGGATTATGTTACATCGCTTGTGAAGACACATCGCATCAATCGATCAATATCGAAAAAGGTAACCCATACAACAAATACACGATCAAAGAGGAAGAATGTGTTGGATGTAACCTCTGCAAAATTGTTTGTCCGGTGAGTGAGTGTATTACAATGGAAGAACACCGCAAAGGCGATGAATATTTAAACTGGAAGGAGTTTCAGAAGAGAGGGTTGCCGTTGAATGACCATTGAAATGAATTAAAAATTACGAATTACGAATTACGAAATTAGGAATTTTGAATTCAGAATGCAGAATTAAGAATGCAGAATTAAGAATGCAGAATTAAGAATGCAGAATGCGGAATTAAGAATTAAGAATTAAGAATGCAGAATTAAGAATGCAGAATGCAGAATTAAGAATGGAGAATCCAGAATGCAGAATTAAGAATGCAGAATTCAGAATGCAGAATTCAGAATGTAGAGTTCAGAATGCAGAATTATAAATTTAGATTTATGAATTTAAATTTGGAGATATATTATTTACTTTTTTACATTAAATAGTTCTTCAATAATGTATTTTGTTTCTTCAACTAAAATATTTTTTGCGATTAAGTCGTTTAGGTCGGAGATTTCGGCATCAAAATTTGAATCTTTACTTTCAGATATACATTTTTCATATAATACTTTTGATTCTTCATATTTCCCTAATCGCAAGGTAGAAAGGGCTATATTAAACTTAGCTTTATAATCACTAGTATTTAATCTTAAAGCATTGTTTGAATATAAAATACAATTTTTAAAATCATTTAAGCCATAATATACTCTACCTATTTCTCGTTGCAAAGTATAGTCATTAGGGTTTATGCTTATAACCTTTAAAAGAAAAGGCAAAGCTATAGAAAATTGTTTTAGCTGTAAACAACTTTTACCCAATAAGTAATTTGCCTTATAATTATTTGAATCCAGTTTAATGGCTTCTTCAAAATTTGAAATAGCCAAATCATACTCATTCAAATTAAAGTGGAAAGAACCTCTATCTATAAAATAGGAACAATTATTTTTTTCAATATCAATACTTCGATTAAAGTCTTCTAGTGCATGTTTCTTTTTCTTTAAAAAAAGATAAGCCTTACCTCGTTGGTTATATGCTAAGTGATAGTCTTGCCTTACTACAATTGCTTTACTGTAAAACTCAATTGCTGATTTATAATTTTTTTGTTCAAAATAACAATCCGCAATTCGTTTAATAATGTAGGGATCATCATAATTTAAATATCGAGCAATTGAAAAATCTAATAAAGAAGAGTCCAATTTACCTTCATAGAAATATGAATTACCTCTAGCTTGATAATATTTGAAGTTGTAAGGGTTAAGTTCAATACATTTGGTATAATCAGAAATAGACTTAGAATATTCACCTTTTTCAAAATAAATATCTCCTCTGCCTTCATAACCTTTACTATATTCGGAGTTATATTCTATTGATTTATCAAAATAGACAAATGCACTATCAATATTATTAAGCTTTTTATAAGCTAGACCTAACCCTGATAAAGGCCACAAAAATTCTGGCAATAATTCAGCAGCTTTTTTATACAGTACTATGCTGGTATCAATTTGATTTCTTTCTAAGTAAATATTACCCAATTCATTTAAAGCCCAAGAATACTCTGGATATAGTTTGATAGAATATGAAATATCATTGAAGGCTTTTTCTGTTTCTGCTAAATTATTATAACACAAGCCTCTAATAAAATATCCCATTGCATAATCAGGAAATAATTCAATTGTTTTAGAAATGTATTTAATACATTCCTTCCATCGTTTATCCCTATATAATATTATACCCTTAAACAAATTGCCTGAAAAGCTTTCGGGGTAATATCGTAAGTAGTTATCAACATTTGAATAATAATTATTGTAATCATGTTGCCAATAAGAGGAATATAATTTTAAACGTAAAAAAAATTCTGACGATTTATCTTTATTTAGATTAATATTAATCAAACTATCTACTTTATTGTTATTACTATTAAGATAAATATAGTCATTTACATAATAAAATTTTTTAAATAACTCTAATAAAACTTCTTTTTGATTTTTAGGTTCTTTATCATCTAATAATGTTTTCATGAAATAAAAAAATTCGTTATTATTATATAAAGCTATCCTATCAATTAATTTATAATTATAATATCTATAAAGGGAACTGTATAGGTATTTTGTCCCATCTTCTAAATAATCCAATTCTTTTAAATTAGTAGTGTCGTCAACTACAATTTTAAAATGAAAATACTTTTCAAGAAAATTAAAACTATTTAAACTAGAGTTTTGTTTGGATGAATCTAAAGTTGTATCGGCATATAAGTTTAAAAACGAAAACAAACAAAATATAATAGTAAAAATGAATTTCATATACTTAGTAAATAAATAATTAACTTATAAATAACCATTTCAAAACCTTTATAATATTGCTAAATATAAATAATTTCAAAATCGCGACCGATAAGTCAAATATCAATAACTTCTTACCAACTTCCAAACATTATCATTAAAATCTGCTTTTTTGATTCCTGTAATTTTTTCAAGTGCTAGGAAATAATTTGAATTATCTTTGACTTTCTTTCCACAACTTAATAACTCAATTACTGCTGGAAAGCCTTTTTCTGATTCGATCTTTTTTATCAAAAGTGCATTTATAACCATATCTACATTAAGTGGATATTTTGCAGTAGGGTCAAAGTTGGTGCTTTCATTGTATAAATTAATCCAATCAGCTTTGGGGTTTTGAGCTACGTATAATTTAAATTTAGTTAGAATTTCTTTCCACGTAAGTCCCCAGCTACCACCGTACAAATAAGCGGTGCCTTCGTCAACTGGCTTATTAATAATTGAGGTAGAGAGCACATTATGCAATCTACTATGCCATAAATCATGAGGATCAAACCCAGTGAAATCTGAGGTTAAGGTACCATTTAAAATCAAATTTGTATTGTTTTCATTTGCATTTAACGAATTATAAACATTTCCATTATAATCAATTTTATAATCTACACCGATCAGTTGTAATACTTCATTAAAATTATCACCACAATAATATTCGGTTGGAATAATTGGAGCATTTAATTTTTTATCGAATTTCTCTGTTAAATCAAAATAATCGTTCGCACTTTTGCTGTTCAATTTGTTTTTATAATAAACTACAGCATTTCCAAATTTGATAATTTTCCATGTAGCGGTATTCATTTTTAATGGGGAATTAAAATAAAATTGACCATTTTTCTTAGTGGCTATTATCGAAAAATTTGCTTTTAACAATGGAATACTATCATTAACTCCCATGTATACAAATTGAATTTTAAAAATAGAATCACTCAATCTCAAAACATTTGTTAAATACCCTTTGTAAAAATTATCATCATTAAATTTTTTGCTCCTCTCAATTTCCTTTATTTCATCAAGCAAAATGGATGTTTCTAAAAGATCTTGCTTAAGAATAAATGTATTTTCTTTATTTGGTTTCTCCTTTTGAGCCAAAAATCCATTGAGATCAGTAATCAATTGATTTTTAACCAAACTATCTTTAGGCAAAAAAATCCCTGAAGGAATAATCAACGGATTTATCTGAGCACTTACCTTGAATGAAACTATTAAAACTAAAACCAAGAGCACGATTTTTTTCATAGGATAAAGATGTTAAACAATTAAAAATATTAAATTTAATTGCAATTATCATGAATATTTCCAAATCTAATTTATTGACCCAAACTAATCATGAAGTTCTGATGTTGAAAAGAAAATATTCATTATTTTAAAAATGCTAGAAAACAAAAAAGTATGTTTCAAAATATAATCATTCTCCACAAAAACATGAATTCATAAGGCACGAATGCCAATTTAAATACTTGACCTAAAATTCATAAAAATTTAGGGAGGGGGGGGGGGGTAATTCTGAATTCTGAATTCTGAATTCTGAATTAACTTCAAATTTCCCCTTTCTTCAAAGCATCCACAGCAAATGCACATGCTCTTGCAGTTAGCGCCATATAAGTAAGTGAAGGATTTTGCGTTGCTGATGAAGTCATGCAGCTACCATCAGTAATAAAAACATTTTTTACATCATGCATTTGATTGTTTCCATTCAATACTGAAGTCTTAGCATCTCGTCCCATACGAGCAGTACCCATTTCATGAACTGCAGAACCAGCTGGTTTATTATAATCAAAAGGTTTAATATCTTTAAAGCCTGCATTTTCTAACATCTCTTTACAACTTGAAGTGATATCTTTACGCATCGCTTTTTCATTGTCTTGATATTCGAAAGCAATACTCACCAAGGGTAATCCCCATTGATCTTTTTGATTTTTATCAAGTACAATTTTATTTTCAAAATAGGGTAATGTTTCACCCCATCCTCCCAACCAAATTTCCCAAGGACCTGGTTGTGTTAACTTATCTTTAAAACTCTCACCTACTCCATCCACTTTTGCATACATATCATTCCAACTCAAACGCTCACCTTTACCTTGTACCCCATATCCACGAATGAAATCTTTATGTTTAGTTTGTTCATCAACATTTCTAAATCGAGGAATGTGAATTGAACCAGGTGATCGTCCGTAGTAATATTTATCATCAAAACCATCATAAATTCCTGATGCTCCCGCACCCGTATTATGATCCATCAAATTATGTCCTACCTGCCCACTACTATTTCCTAATCCATTCGGGAATGCCTCGCTAGTTGAGTTTAGTAAAATAGAAGCTGTAGCAATCGTTGAAGCATTGATGAAAATAATTTTACTGTAATACTCGATAACTTGTTTAGTAACTGAATCAATTACACGAACACCCTTAGCTTTTTTCTTATCTTTATCATACAACACTTCAACAACAATTGCATTGGGAACAAGTGTCAAATTTCCAGTAACCATCGCTGCTGGCAAGGTAACTCCATTGCTACTAAAATATGCAGAAAACGGACAACCTCTACTGCATAAATTTCGATATTGACAAGGACCACGACCATCTTTTGCCTCAGTTAAATTTGCAACACGACTAGGTGTTACTACGCGATCCTTATAACTTTTCTTTACATTTTCAGCGAAGAAATCTTCAATGCAATTAAACTCAATATGAGGTAAAAATTCACCATCTGGAAAATGTGATAACCCTTCTTTACGTCCGCTTAGTCCAATGTATTTTTCAACATACGAATACCATGAGGCTAAATCTTTATAACGAATTGGCCAATCAACAGCAATACCATCTTTTAAATTTGCTTCAAAATCTAAATCACTTAAACGATAACACTGACGCCCCCATGTTAATGAACGTCCACCCACTTGATATCCACGAATCCAATTAAACGGATTTTCTTGAATGTAAGGATGCTCCTTATCGTTTACAAAAAAATGTTTATTCCCTTCATCCGAAACCTGACTTTGAATCGGACATTCTTGTTTTTCCTTTTGTGTATTACTTAAACGATGCGTAAAGTCCCAAGGATTTTTAAAAGCAGTATGATAATCTTTTACATGTTCTACATTTCTTCCTCGTTCAAGTACTAATGTTTTTAATCCTGCTTCACATAATTCCTTTGCAGCCCATCCACCCGAAATTCCAGAACCCACAACAAATGCATCAAAGGAATTTTTATCTTTAGCTACCGTATTTAAATTTGCTGTTTTTTGCGTCTCTTCCATATACAATTATTGAGTAGCCCAAGATTTTTCATTTTTTGCACGATCAACACAAGCGATACGTTTACCCGGAATCAAAACATATTGAAGTCCTTCAGTGGCACCTTTCATAGAAGTACAATACGCATTTGCCGTATATTCTTTTAAAGTTGCAATAAAGCCGTCACCAAAAAATTTGGATTTTACTTTACCTATGATTCCATTAAATGGTTTTTCATCTTTTTCCATTTGAGTAAGGATGGATTCTCGTTCTTTTTTTGAGCAAGAAATAAAATCTTTATGGTAAACAGAATGACTTAAAGACTTCACATTTTCTAAACCACGTATAAAATTATTTTGTGTTTTACGATTAGCACAATCATCCAATAATAAAATTATTATTTCTTCTGAATTTACATCTTTAGCTCCTGGAGTATCGGTTCGCGGAATAATTGTATCAGCGAGTTCAGCAATTAATAATTTCTCATCATGAATACTGCTAATTTTTTCGTTTTTAGTATTCTTATAAAAATAATTCGCAGCAAATGCACCACCAACCAAGGCAGTCATTCCTGCTATCGCTTTACGCCTATTCATCCGTTTTTATTTTGAAGATAAAATATAATCTACCATTTTTTCTACTTCTGCCTTATCTAAGGTTGGATGTGCTTGCATTGGTACTTGACCCCAATTTCCAGAACCACCTTTAATTACCTTTTCGCAAAGCAATTCAACATTTTTGTTGTTGTTAGGATATTTCTCTGCAATTTTCTTGAACGAAGGTCCAATTAAGGTTGCATCTAAATTATGACAGGAATAACAATCGGTTGATTTCATGAGTTTAGCACCTTCAGCTAAAGGCTCTTCTTCAGCTTTTGCAACATTTGCAGTATCCGAGTAAACAGATTCTGTTGAAGGAGTTGTTACCGAAGGTTCATTCGATTTTTGTTCAGTATTTTCATTCGAACAAGAAGAAAATGCAGCAAAACTAGCTATGGTAATGCAAAGGACTTTTAAATATTTCATACAGTTTAATAAATGATTTGAATTAAGTTCCTTTTTTACTCTAAAATGATAAAAAAGTTATCGTTGATAAGCAAACAAATCTAACATAATTTTTGAATGAACAAATATTGATCTAAACTTTTAATAAACA
>JANPGA010000132.1:0-15463 GCA_031423735.1 Bacteroidota bacterium
GCACACAATGCTCCTACTCCTGCATCAGTGATAGAACTTGGATTTCCTGATAGCACCATGGCTTCCATTACTTCCATACTATGAGCCGCAACTTCCATCACTTTAAAAGGAACTTCAATTGCTTTCTTTGTACCATCCTGAATTGCTTTTTTTCTATTTGCTTTTTCTTCATCAGTAGACTTCGGCAATTTAAATGCTTCCATAATTAAATTGAAGGCATTGGTATCTTCATCAACAAGTGCCAACAATGTTTTTTTGTATTGCTGACCTTTAACTGCCCAATCACTATACTCTTCCCATTTAGATTCCCATCCTTTTTTCGACGCACTTAAATTGGCCACCATTGTTCCTAATGAAACACCTAAAACACCAACATAAGCAGAAATAGAACCTCCTCCAGGAGCTGGAGATTCACTTGCAGTTTCATCTGCGAAAGCATTCAATTTCATATTCACCAGAGGAGAACCTGTTGTTCCTTCCAATATATATTCAATGATTCTCTTCTGTGGATCAAATGGTCCTAGTTCATCGAGTCCCATCGATTTAACAGCAATGTGAATTAATTCAGAATCACTTACACCCGCTGATAATTTTTGTTTCTTTAAAAAATAGGCACCAGCCTCCAACATTGATGACAAAGGAACTAATCCTACCAACTCACTTCCTGTAACTCGCATCCCACGTTCGAATGCAGACTTATAACATTCTTCGAAAACAATATGCAAAGGCGTTTCTTTAAATTTTGTAATATTTATTGACACCTGTGCGATGCCATACTCCTCAATATACCAACCAATAGCTTTTACTCCAATTAGCTTACCTGGAATTCGTACTTCAGTTCCATTCGCATCTAACACTTTTTTCCCTTTCTCATCTACTTTCACTCGTCCTGCTTCACGAATATCAAATGCAATTGAGTTCGCACGTTTTACGGATTTGCTATTTAGATTTACATTGTAAGCAATTAAAAAATCACGAGCCCCAATAACTGTTGCTCCACTTCTTTCGTTAAATACTGATGGACCAAAATCAGGTTTCCATTTAGGGTCGGTTATTTTTTTGAAAAAACCTTCATATTCACCAGCACGAATTACAGATAAATTACTTCGCTCTTTATTCGGTTGCGCTTCTTCATACAAATAAACAGGAATTGACAATTCATTTCCAACCCGTTCAGCAAGTTTTTTACTCCATGCTGCAGTTTCTTCAATCGAAATATTTGCAACTGGAATAAAAGGACAAACATCAGTAGCTCCCATTCTAGGATGCTCGCCTTTGTGTTTTGACATATCAATTAATAAGGCTGCCTTTTGAATGCCTAAAAATGCGGCATTAACGACTGCTTGTGGTTCACCAACAATGGTTACAACTGTTCTGTTGGTTGCTTTACCTGGATCCACATTTAATAATTGAACACCTTCTACTGATTCGATTGCATCAGTAATTTGCTTGATGATAGAAAGATCATTGCCTTCACTAAAGTTAGGCACACATTCGATTAATTGTTTCATACGTGTTGTTTATGCCAAGAATTTCTTGCTTTAATATAATCTGTAATGAGATAAGCTAATAGCTTTCCCGTTTTTAAATCTGTTTTAATATGCGATAAAACTGGAGCCGCTTCTGCGAGATGAAAATATGCAAGATTTGATTTACTAGCAACTTCATACACAAATTGACGGGCTTGAATAGTACTTATTCCACTTGATGTTTTAGCACTTGATGGAATATTTTGAATGGTATCAATATCTAATTCCAAAGCAGTAAAATTTTCTGAAGTAAAATTAATAGCTTGATGAATTGCATCTTTAAAAGAAAATAATTCTTTGACAAAAATATCATCAAAAAAGAGTGCTTTAAATTTAGCCTCTTTCATAATCAAATCATGCACAGGTCCAGTGTTAAAAATTTCATGTAATCCAATCATAGCGTAATGGTCGAGATAACCATCATTAACAGCATAGCTAAATGCATTTCCAGAATGTCTTCCTTCAAGAGGACGAAGATCACTATGTGCATCACAATTGATACAATTAATTTTAGAAGAAGAAATTATACCCAAAGAGAATAATCCTTCAGCTGCAGCTTTTAAATTTGGATATGCATTGTTATGTCCACCTCCAATGATGATGGGTTCTTTACCTGCTTTTATAATTTGCAAAACGATATTATAAACAACATCATCAATTTCTGAAACACAGGTTCTTGCTTTATTTACAATTGAAGAGTCAGAGAAATCTGCATCTTTAAATTCAATCATTACCTCCGAAAAATCGATATGTCCTAAAACAAGTAATTCATCGCCCACGAGTAGATGATTACTTTGAACATTTAACAAAGTATTGAGAGAAGGTTGCCAAGCAGAGTATGCGCCACCTCTACCGTAATTTGCCCGAACCCCTATATCCTCAGGTAAACCCAGTAAAACATATTTTGCTTTACTTGCTGCTAATTCATTTACAAATTGCGTATTAGATAATGTACTTAATGTTTTAACCTTTTCTCCGAGTCTTGTCTCCCCTACTCTTTTCTTAGTTAGAGAAGCAATATATTTATCATCATAAATTTTCAACTCCATCGAACTCATTTTAATTTTCCGTTAATAATAACTTTATCAACTGGATCAGAAGTAAATGAATAAGGAATGAAAGCTAAAGATGGAATTGGTTTGGTGATAAATAAATTCGCTTTTTTACCAGGCATTAAACTTCCAAGTTGATCCATTACTCCCATTGCATATGCACTATTTAAAGTTGCTGCATTTATCGCTTCTTCAGGAGTCATTCCTAAATTTAAACATGCTAACGAAATAATAAACGACATTTTACCTGAAGGAGATGATCCTGGATTATAATCACTCGAAAGAGCTACTGGTAAACCAGCATCAATCATCTTTCGAGCAGGTGGATAATGCAATTTTAAAAAGAAGGCAGTACTTGGAAGTAATGTTGGCATTGTATTCGAATTCTGCAAACATTTTATTTCTTCTTCTCCGGTAAATTCAAGATGATCAACTGAAAGAGCATTGTGTTTTACTCCTACTTGAATTCCACCAGAATAATCTAATTCATTAGCATGGATTTTAGGCTGAATACCTAGTTTATTTCCTGCATCTAAAATACGATCTGTTTCATCAACAGTAAAAAATCCTCTATCACAAAATACGTCATTATAATCCGCTAAATTTTTATCAGCGATCTCAGGCAATAAACGATTTACCAATAAATCAATGTATGCACTACGATTTTCTTTAAATTCAGTTGGCATAGCATGCGCACCTAAAAAAGTAGCTTTAATTGTTAATGGAGAAGCCTTTTTCAATCGTTTAATGACTTGTAACATTTTCAATTCTGCATCATATGATAATCCGTAACCACTTTTAATTTCTATGGCTCCCGTACCTGTTCTCATCACCTCATCTAATCGAATCAACGCTTGATCGAATAATTCATCTTCAGAAGTATCTTGCAATTTTTTTGCAGAATTTAAAATGCCACCACCTCGTTTTGCTATTTCTTCATAGGTTAAACCATGAATACGATCAACAAATTCGCGTTCACGTGAACCAGCATAAACAATATGTGTATGTGAATCACACCAAGAGGGCATTACATAACAACCAGATGCGTCGATTACATCTGTAACAGCGCCGTGTGGCAACTCATCCATATGTCCGATTGAATGAATGTGATCCCCTTCTATTAAAATCCAACCATTTTCGAAAACAGGCAAACTATTCATGGCTTGTCCACGAACAACTCCAGTTCTATTATATTGAACTATTCCTTTTGCATTAATTATTAATATACAATTCATGATCGTCGCTTTTTTACTTTAACTTTTTTTGTAATCATAAAATAACCAGTAAAAAAATAGAAAATGCCTATAAAAAGATAGATAACTGGTATAATTCGCTTAAAGGCTTCAAACTTTTCAAAGGCAATAAAAAAAATTACAATTCCTTCAATCCAGTATAAAACTCCTGCCAATTTCTGGCTTCTCTTTTCAATGCTATCTTGAAAAAGAGCCAAGGTTAGCATAATTAATCCTAAAACAAAATAAAATAAAATCGCTCCATAACCTGATTCATAATGATCTAAAGCATGAAGAATTACCAGAGCACCGGCAAGAAAATGCATAATTTTTTGTACTCTTTCATTCATACATTAAAACTAAAGCTATTTTTAATATTTATTGATTTTCTCTACTAATTAACTTAATAGCAAAGTTCATCAACTAAACAAGAATAAAAGCATAAAATTAAAAATAATTAAAAATTAAAAGAACAATCAATGTTAATAACCTTAAATGAATTGACAAAGGTGAATTAATGAAAAATATAATTTTAACATATGGAATATTTGGAATTAAAACTAGTGATTACTCCTCGTGAGCCCTTCTCAGAAATACTCACTTACCACCTCTCAGAAATAGGATTTGACATGTTTGAGGATACTGTTGATGGCTTAAAAGCATATATCATTGAACAAAACTACGACGAAACCAAGCTTTTAGATCTTTTAAAAGAGCAATCTCAATTGGGATTTTCCGTTCAACATGAAGTGATCGATATTCCTTGGAAAAACTGGAATGAAGAGTGGGAATTAAACTTTCAACCTGAAATAATTGCTGAAAAAATTTATGTCAGAGCTGAGTTTCATCCTGAGAACCCAGGTTTTGAACATGAATTAATTGTTCAACCAAGAATGGCATTTGGAACTGGCCATCATCCAACTACAGCTCAAGTAATGGAGTTAATGCTTGCCTTAGACTTTAAAAACAAAGTTGTACTTGATATGGGAAGTGGCACAGGAATTTTAGCAATATTAGCATTACAACTTGGTGCCAAATCAGCACTAGCAGTAGATAATGATGATAATGCTGTTGAAAATTCTGTTGAAAATGCAATCAGAAACGGCTATCCAAATATGGAAGCTTTAGTTGGTGAATCTTCATCTATTGAAGAAAGAAAATTTGATATTGTACTAGCAAACATTAACAGAAATATTATCCTTAATGATTTGCCTTATTATGCTAAAATGCTAAATAGTAATGGGGAATTAATAACGAGTGGATACTATGAACAAGATTTAAAGATCATTCGCGAAAAAGCTAAAAGTTTAGGTTTAAATTACGTTCAACATATTACCAAAAACGATTGGTGTTGTGCAGCATTTATTAAGCAATAATTAATTAATTTATTGAAACAAATCAATATGAAACGAATACTTATTCTGTCATTTAGTTTATTATTTTCTAATTTGTATGCTCAAGGTCCTAAGAGTTTTAGTAGTGATCGAACAATTTTCATAAAGGAGATGGGCGACTTTTTAAAATCTACTAACAAAAAGGAAGCTGAAAAGATTTTAGACATTTTTGAACCTATGTGGGCAGAAGGAAAATTCTCTGGTGATCAACAAATGATTATCTCACAAACTGCAAATAATATGTTGAAAAAAAGATTAAAAGCGTTTCCTGATTTCAGCAACTATTTGGAAGCATTAATGGGCTTTACTCATTCTGGCCGTGATATGGAAACATTTAAACTCTGGAATAATAGTTTAGATAAAATGCTTGGAGCTACTTCTCGCCGTTATAGTGATTATTTAGAAATATGCTCTGGACTTTTCGTTTCAAATACTTTGTATCAATCATCATCCACCGAGTGGATTGCAGGAACTGGTAATTACACTTTTGAATTTGATACCATTCCAAGAATTGTTTTCCCATCAATGGATTTAATTTGTAAAGCAAAAAATGATAGTTGTGTTATTTATGGGATAAAAGGATATTACGATCCACTAAAAAAGATATTCAACGGTGTTGGAGGTAAAGTGTTATGGACAAGAGCAGGATTAGAACCAACTACAACCTATGCCGAATTAAAAAAATCCGCAATAGATGTTACTGGATCTGATTGGAGTGCTGATTCCGCAATATTATTCAATAAAAAATATTTCAAAGATCCTTTAATTGGAAAAGTAACTGATAAACTTTTAGCAAATGTCACAATTGAAAATGCTAGTTATCCACGTTTTGATTCCTATAATTTAGGACTAGGCATTAAGGAGTTAATAAAAGATGCTGATTACGTTGGTGGATTTTCACTGCATGGAAGCAAAATGATTGGATCTGGAACCAAAGAAGAAAAAGCTACACTGATATTTAAGCGAAATAATAAACCTTTTCTAATAGCAAGAGCTCGAAGTTTTGTAGTGCGACCAGAAAGAATTAGTTCTGATAATGCCTCTGTTTGTATTTATTGGGATAAAGATTCGATATATCATCCTTCATTACAATTAAAATATGTAAATAAAGAGAGAGAATTAAGTCTAATTAGAGAACCTCAATCAGGAATATCCATGCCATTTTTTAATTCATTTCATCAAGTTGATATGTATGTGGATGCTATCTATTGGAAAATTGATGATCCATTGATGGAATTAAAAATGTTAACAGGAGCAGGAGAAAGTAAAATGGTTTTAGAATCTTCTAAATTATATACTGATGAACGGTTTCAAAAAATACAAGGATTAGCTGATGTTAGTCCACTTTTTACTTTAAAACAATATGCCGAAAAAAATAATAGAGATATTTATTCCCCTGATCTTGCTAAAGCTTTACGAACAAGTGAACAACAAGCTCGAGCACTATTAATATTTTTAGCAAATAAGGGATTTGTTGCATATGATTTTGATGAAGACAAAGCAACAGTTTCGGATAAGCTCTATTACTATTTATCGGCAAGAAGTAATAAAACTGATTTCGATAAAATTGAAATTGAATCAATAATTTCTGCAAAATCAAATGGTAAATTATCGCTATTGAATTTTGACCTCGATTTGCAAGGAGTTTCTAGAATTATACTAAGTGATTCACAACAAGTTTATATAGTTCCAACAGAACAACAATTGAAACTTGAAAAGAATAGAGACTTTGAGTTTTCTGGTCGAGTACATGCTGGCAGAAGTGATTTGTATGGTAAAAAATTCAAATTCCGTTATGATGATTTCAAGATTGATTTAACAAATGTAGATTCCATTCGATTAAAAGTTGTTTCTGAAAATGAATTTGATGAAAATGGAAATCCAAAATTAATTCCATTGAAGAGTACACTTCAAAATGTTTCAGGAACACTTTCCATTGATTCAGCTATGAATAAGTCAAGCAGAAAAAATTATCCTGGATATCCAGCATTTACGAGTGATAAAGAATCGTATGTTTATTATGATAATGCATCCATCTTCAATGGAGTTTATAAACGAGATAAGTTTTACTTTAAGATGGAACCATTTACCATCGATTCACTTGACAACTTTGCTGCAGGAGGATTACAATTTGCAGGAGAATTCGAATCAGCAGGCATTTTTCCAACTATAAAAGAAGTTGCTAAAATCCGTCCAGATTATTCTTTTGGATTTGAAAGAAACAGCCCCAATGAAGGATATTCAATGTATGGCGGAAAAGGAAAATTCACTAATCATATTGATTTAAGTTTTAAAGGATTAATCGGAAATGGAACTATTGATTATTTAAGTTCAACATCACAATCAGAAAAAATATTTTTCTTTCCTGATTCAACAAATGCCGACAGCTCAATTTTTGCATTGAGAAAAGAAACTATATCAGGGATTTCGTATCCACAAGCAGAAGGTAAAATGGTATATTTAAATTGGGTACCAAAAAAAGATCAAATGTTTGTATTTAAGTTAAAGGAAAATTTAAATATATATGAAAAGCAAGTTAGTTTAGATGGCAACTTGGTTTTAACTAATAAGGGTCTTAGAGGAAATGGAAATTCTTTGTTTAGCGAATCAGAATTATTTGCTGATGACTTTTATTTTAAACAAGATGCTTATGGAGCTGATACATCCGATTTCAAGCTAAAATCAGATGATGAAAAAGTATTAGCAATTCAAACAAAAAATGTTAAATCACGAATAGATTTAGTAAAACGCTTTGGTGAATTTGTTTCCAATGGAAAAGGATCATATGTAAGTTTTCCATTAAACGAATACATCTGCTTTATCGCTCAATTTAAGTGGTTTATTGATAAGCAAGAAGTTGAATTTGGTGAAGATTATAAAGACAATACCAAATTAAATATTGAAGGTTCAGATTTCGTTTCGGTAAACCCTATGCAAGATTCCTTACGATGGAATGCAGGATTAGCAAGATATAGTTTAATTGATTATCTTATTAAAGCAAGAAAAGTAAAGGAAATTCTTGTTGCCGATGCTTCTATTCAACCAAAAGATACTGCAACAATAGTTATTGAACGTAACGCGAATATGCGACCATTAAAAGATGCAAACATCATTGCAAATACATCAACAAAATATCATACTATAACAAATTCAACAGTAAAAGTATTAGGCAGAAAAAGTTATACTGCAGAAGGATTATATGCTTACACTGATCAAACAAAAGTGAAACATTTAATCACACTAGATCGAATTGCTATTGATACTTCACTTCAAACTTTTGCAAATGGTACTATTCCCGATAGTAGTAATTTTCTTTTAAGTACAAATATTCAATACAAAGGAAAAGTGAATATTACCGCTGCTAATCCATTATTAAATTTTGATGGATTTGCAAGAGTGAATCACAGTTGCTCAGAGAAATTAAAGACAAGTTGGTTTAGTTTCCGTTCTGATATTGACCCCAAAGGTGTAAATATTCCAATTGAAGAGTTACGAAATGAAAATATGGAAAAATTATCTGTATCCATATCAATTGCATCAGATAGTTCTGGTTTTTATAGCTCCTTTTTATCTCCCAAAGTACGTACTAGCGACCCTGATTTAATTACTGCAAAAGGATTTCTTTCTTACGATGAAAAAAACAGACAATATAAAGTAGGCTCAAAAGAAAAGTTGATTTCTCCTGAAGAACCAGGAAATCTTATTTCTTTAAATGATGCAAATTGCACTATTTATGGAGAAGGACGTTTAAATTTAGGTACTAATTACGGCCAATTTGCAACTACAGTAGTTGGAAATGTAATTAATAATACAAATAACGATTCCACAGTTTTCGATGTGTTTATGGGATTAGATTTTATGTTTAATGATGATGCTTTAAAAACAATGATTGAGTTAATCCAAACCAATCCTTCCTTGCAACCAACCGTTGATACCCGTACAACCTGGACCAGGGGAATGAAAGAATTAATTGGGACGGAAAGAGCAGATAAATTAATCTCAGAATTTAATCTTTATGGTGCACCCAAAAAAATTCCACAAGAATTACATCAAACTATTTTCTTAACAGATTTAAAACTTGATTGGAATAAAGAAACACAATCGTACAAATCGAAAGGAATGATTGGTGTTGGGTTCATCAATAAAACTACCATTAGTAGAATGTTAAAAGGTTCTTTAGAGATTCAAAGAAAAAAAGGTGGAGACAATTTTAATCTATATTTAGAATCCGACAATGCAAATTGGTGGTACTTTAATTATTCAAGAGGAATTATGCAAGTGATTTCATCGGATAGCCAATTTAATGATGCAATTCAGAAAATGAAACCAGATAAGAGAGTTGCTGATACAAAAGGTGATAAAGCGCCCTATGAATTTATGCTTAGTACAGATCGTAAAAAGGCGGAATTCTTGAAAAAGTTTAATACTCAACCATAATTTAATTAAAAGCTAAAATTTATCTAGGTTCGAAAATCAATTTCAAAAGCATTCAAGTAGCTGATTTTGATTGATATAATAAATAGCTAATTTGATTGTGGTGTTAGATTCTGTCAAAAAAATTCAAAAATTGAAATTCGTCATTACTTTTGGCAACTTATGATCAATTTGCAAAACATCGGATTACTGTTATTAGCCTATATATTAGGTTCAATACCCTCCGCCGTTTGGATTGGCAAGTTGACACATGGAATAGATGTTAGAGATTTTGGAAGTGGAAATTCGGGTGCTACAAATACCTTTAGAGTTTTAGGAGCTAAGGCAGGAATACCAGTATTATTAATCGACATCCTTAAAGGATTTTTTGCTGTTAAACTTGTTTTAATTACTGGAAAGTACTTACCAAACACTCAACAGTTCGTAAATTTTGAGTTAACCTTAAGTATTGCAGCATTATTAGGACATATTTTTCCTGTATTTGCAGGCTTTAGAGGTGGAAAAGGAGTTGCCACTCTTTTGGGAATTTTAGTTGCTGTTCATCCTCAAGCTGCGGGAGTATGTAGTCTTTTGTTTGTTTCATGCTTATATATTACTGGCTATGTTTCTCTTAGTTCGATGCTTGCTGGTTTTGCTTTTCCAGTAGTAATAATGTTCCTATTTCATGAAAATATTCCAGGTATGAATATTTTCGCAATGTTTGTTTGTATTCTGGTTTTAATGACTCATCAAAAAAACATTGAAAGACTTTTGAGAGGCGAAGAAGGAAAAGTGAATTTTTTAAGAAAACATAAAAAGAGAGAGATAGAAAAACTATAATTTTCAGTTCACTTTTTATTCTGTTATCTTCTTTCTATTACTATTTTGGTTCTAATGAAACCCTTAAATGAAAATTTCGTAAAAAATTAGTTAGTTTAAAAATTTCCGGAAATCTGCCTGTAAGGTTTTTTATTTTTTCATCTGTTTTTCACACCCAATTTTAATTTAGGATGTAACAGACAAGTTAGTGAATGCGTATATAAGGCGTGTTCAAAAAAACAATCTAGCACAATGAAGAATAAAATTTTGTCAGTTGCAGTTATGCTGTGCATGCTAATCGTAGATTCAGCAATTATTGCTAAAGGAGAATCAGAAAATCAAAGATCAAAAACTGCTGAGAAGTATTATCTTGCAAAGCAGTATGATAAAGCTGCACCTTTGTTTGCGCAATTGGTAAGTAGTAATCCTAAAAGTTATAAATACAATTACTACTATGGTATTTGTTTAACGATTATATCTAAAGATAAATCGCAAGCTTTGCCTTATTTAGATGTTGCATTGCAAAACTCGAAAACTCCTGAAGATATTTATTATTATATGGGAAGGGCTTTGCATTTGAATTATAATTTCGAAGAAGCACTTAGATCATTCACAGAATTTAATAGCATCATTGGAGTGAAAAACGCTGGAAGATGGTCAACTCCTCAATTGATGGAAATGTGTAATAATGCAAAG
This sequence comes from Bacteroidota bacterium, assembly GCA_031423735.1. Lineage (GTDB taxonomy): Bacteria > Bacteroidota > Bacteroidia > AKYH767-A > OLB10 > JANXSD01. The sequence continues at coordinate 11,136 of JANPGA010000132.1, forward strand.
AAAATTCTTGACACTACAAAAAATCAAGAAATTATAGAACGAACAGAATGTTTAGCCAATGATTTTTATAATAAATATTCTTTCACTTCTGGAAATGGCAAATTATTAAGTATGCCTGATGAAATTATTCAATCATCAAAAAGTGAAAAAGATGATCGTCCAATGATTTTCCTAAGTGCGAATGGCCGTGTGATGTATTATTCAGCTATGAATTCAGAAACAAGCAGCCGTGATATTTATAGAGTAGAAAAAGATTTAGATAATAACTGGATGGAACCAGTTACCCTAACATCAATGGTTAATTCTTCCTCAGATGAAATTTTTCCAAGTTGCAATCCAGATGGTAGAATATTATATTTTAGCTCTCGAGGACATAACTCAACAGGTGGATTTGATATTTTCAAGGCATATTTTAATGCTGTTTCAAAAACTTGGAGCAAACCTGTAAATATGGGGTCGCCTTATAATTCTCCAGATGACGACTTTTGTTTTGTTGCATCAGCAGAAGATCAAACTGCATATTTCACTAGCCAACGCGAAACAGGACCGGGAAGTTTTACTGTTTATAAAGTACCCTATAAAAACACTGAAGAATTACCAATTGCAATTAACGGCAAATTTAATTGTATAGGTCAGCCCGATTTAAAAACGGTAAAAATCACAATTACTCGTGATGGTGATCAAAATATTGTAGCTAATTTGACTAGCGACAAAATTACAGGAAATTATTCGGTTGAATTACCAGGGCCAGGAACCTATAAGTTTTCTGTATCAGCAGATGGTTTCCAAACTCATTCAATGGATGTGAGTTTCCAAGAATTTAGCGATAACATTATGGTTCAAGATATTTTCTTAAGTAGAAACGAAAATGGAAAAGAAGATCTTGCGATAAGTAACCGAAGATTAACTGAAGCAGAGGCAATAGATGGAACGTTAACAGCAAATGTTGATGAAAATGGAAATACAAGTTCTGGAATTTCTGCTTCTGACATAAGCAATTCGACAAATACAAACGGCAAAAATTTAGTTAATAAATCTGGAAATGTAAATACTAATGATAAAGTAGTTGTAAACATTGAGGATCAAGGAATACATTTTAAAGTACAAATTGGTGCCTTTAAAAAACATGAGCGTGTAATTGTTCAGAAACGCCTAGAAAAGAAAGCTGACAAATCATTAATGACAAGTTATGATGATTTATCATGGCTGCGCTTTTTCATGGGAGGAGAAGCTAATTACAGATCAGCAAAAAATTTAAAATATACGCTTACTCAAGCAGGATTTTCTGATGCATTTATTGTTGCGTTTAATGGCGAAAAACCTATGAATCTTCAAGATGCGATAAAAAGAAAAGGTATAAAGTAAAGTAACTTTTACCCTAAATGCTGGAAACGGTCCGTGAATAACGGACCGTTTCCTTTTTTATTAACTCCTTACTATAAATTTAATTAACTGAAAACCAGTAAACAGCTATTTTTATTCGTTGAACAATACTGAAAGCCCTACCTTTGTAACAAAGCTTAAGAGATGATATATTTAACCCATAAGCCTTTCGAACAAGAAGATCTACTTCTTGAAGTGGTAGAGAAAGAGGAAAATCACATAGTTTTGTATAATGATGACGTTAATACCTTTGAATGGGTTATTGAATCATTAATCAATGTATGTCGACACGATCCCTTACAAGCAGAACAATGTTCATTTATTGTCCATAATAATGGTAAATGTAGTGTTAAGGATGGTTTTTTTGAGGAATTGCGTCCAATGTGTGAAGCGTTAATTGATAGAGGCCTAAGTGCGACTATCGAATAATTTATTAAAGAAATATGAAAAAAACATTACTCTTGTTGTCAGTGACAGCATTGACTTTCTTAGCTCCATCATGTAGTAAAGTTCCTTTAACAAATAGAAAACAAGTTAGCCTTGTTTCTGAAAGCGAACTAGTTGGTTTAAGCTTAACACAATATAAAGACTTTTTAAGTAAAAATCCAGCTGCTCCTACCTCAGATCCAGATGTACAATTAGTAAAAAAAATTGGACAGAAAATTCAAGTTGCAGTTATTCAATATTTGAATCAAAATAAAATGGGTAGCCGCGTAGCTGGTTATAAATGGGAATTTAATTTAGTTAAAGATCCTCAAGTTAATGCATGGTGTATGCCTGGTGGAAAAGTTGTTGTTTATAGTGGCTTGCTTCCAATTACGCAAAACGAAACCTCATTAGCTATTGTAATGGGTCACGAAATTGCTCATGCTGTTGCTCGTCATGGAAACGAACGAATGAGCCAAGAAATGATTACACAAATGGGTGGAGTGGCTTTAGGTGTTGCTATGCAAACTAAAAGTGCAGAAACTCAAGCTATTTTTAATCAAGCCTATGGTATTGGAACAGCTGTGGGTGTATTACTCCCCTACTCCCGATTACATGAATCAGAAGCCGATAAATTGGGGTTAATTTTTGCTGCCATGGCAGGATACGATCCAAGAGAAGCACCCAAATTTTGGCAGAGAATGTCGAAAGTTGGAGGCGCACAAAAACCACCTGAGATTTTAAGTACTCACCCAAGTGATAATACGAGGATTAGTGATTTAAATAAATTTATGCCTCAAGCAATGAAGTATTATAAGCCAACGAAGTAATTTTAAATTGGTAATTTAATTAGTAATTGATTTTATTTCCACTCAAAAAAAATAAACATGTCTATTTTCTTTATTGTAGTTTTAATTTGTTTTGGAATCTCCTTAATAGTTTTAGAAATTTTAATTGTTCCAGGATTAATTGTTGGGTTAGTTGGAGGTGTATTTATGTGCATGGGCCTTATATGGACTTGGCAGGTATTTGGCCAAACTACAACCGTTTTTGTAGGTATTTTATCACTTATATTATTGGGATTAACGTTATACTTAGCCTTAAAAACTGGATTTTGGAAGAAATTTAGTTTAAAGGAAACCAGCAAAGGAAGAGTAAATGAAATTGAAACTGGTGCAGTTTTGCCTGGTGATACAGGTTATGCTATCTCGAGCATGCGTCCAATGGGAAGTGTAAAAATTAACGGAATAAAGTTTGAAGCTAGTTCAGAAGGAGAACTTATCCCTCCAAACTATCCAATTGAAGTAATTAGGGTTGAACCAGGTAAAATAATTGTTAAACCTAAGAAAGTTTAATTTTGCAAGATTATGAAATTTCCATATTTGATTTTATCTTCACCAACCTAATAACAAAGCCTTATGCAATTACCTGTTTTATTTCTGATTATTTTCGGAGCAATTATTTTTATCTTTTTCTTCTTATACTTTATCCCAGTAAATCTATGGATTACTGCCGTTTTTTCGAATGTAAAAATTAGCATAATGAACTTAGTATTGATGCGTTTGCGTAAAGTACCGCCGTCAATAGTTGTAAATGCTATGATTACAGGTACTAAAGCTGGGTTAATACTTACAACAAATGAAGTAGAAACGCATTACCTTGCTGGTGGAAATGTAAATAATGTAATTAAGGCTTTAATCTCTGCAGATAAAGCGAATATTCCACTAACATTTAAAACAGCTACCGCAATTGATTTAGCTGGTCGTGATGTAAGAGATGCAGTTCAACTTTCTGTAAACCCTCGAGTAATTGATACCCCTCCAGTTTCTGCTGTAGCTAAAAACGGTATTCAATTAGTTGTAAGAGCTCGGGTAACTGTTAGAGCAAACATCAACCAATTAGTTGGCGGTGCAGGTGAAGAAACTATTTTAGCTCGTGTTGGCGAAGGAATTGTAACTACCATCGGATCTGCACATGATCACAAATCAGTATTAGAAAATCCTGATCAAATATCTAAAACAGTTCTTAATAAAGGATTAGACGCTGGTACTGCCTTTGAAATATTATCCATTGATATTGCTGATATTGATGTTGGAGAAAATATTGGAGCAAAATTGCAAACCGAACAAGCCTCTGCTGATTTAAAAGTTGCTCAAGCAAAGGCCGAAGAAAGAAGAGCAATGGCTGTTGCCTACGAACAAGAAATGAAAGCAAAGGCGCAAGAAGCAAGATCAAAGGTTATCGAAGCTGAAGCTCAAATTCCTTTAGCTATGGCCGAAGCCTTTAGATCTGGAAATATGGGAGTTATGGATTATTATAAGATGCAAAATGTTCAGGCTGATACGAGTATGAGAGAGTCTATTGCAAAACCAGGATCAAATCCCGGAGGAAACGAAAAGAAATAATGTAAAAAGTTTGGATTAAGATAAAAAGTCCTACTTTTGCAGCCCGTAATAATGGTTTCGTAGCTCAACTGAATAGAGCACCTGACTACGGATCAGGAGGTTGGGGGTTTGAAC
>JANPGA010000133.1:0-4609 GCA_031423735.1 Bacteroidota bacterium
GAGCTAATTCCCCATTTATTCTGCCTCCCGATTACTTTCGGATAAGCTAATTCCCCTATTACTCTAGCCTCCCGATAGCTATCGGGATGAGCTAATTTTAAAGAATAAAAATGCAATGAACTCAAAGAACAAACTAGAATACAATTGTGATTTACAAACTTAGTCGCAATTTACTAAAGCTCCATTATTAAAAACACATTTAGTTTTTCCCTTAAATGAACTTCCAACAAATGGAGTATTTTGAGACAATGATTTTATATGCTTTCTTTCAAACTTCCATTCTTGAGTTAAATTGAAAATAGTAAAGTTTGCCATATTATTTTCTTGAATGGAAAATTTAGGTAATCCCAAAATTTTTCTTGGATTAATACTTAATAAATTCGCAATCAAACTTGGATTCCCTTTTCCCTCTAAAGCAGTTACCAGAACTCCAAACACAGATTCTAAACCAATCATTCCAAAAGCAGCATAATCAAATTCAACAACTTTCGATTCAGCATCTTCTGGTGAATGATCAGATACGACAGTATCAACAGTTCCATCAAGCACTGCTTCTATTAACGCCTTACGATCTTCCTCCGAACGTAAAGGTGGTTTCACTTTATAGTTGGTATCGAATTCGTTTAATGAACTATCCGTTAACAATAAATGATAAGCATAAACTTCAGCAGTAATTGGAAGTTTTTTTGCTTTCGCATTTCGAATTATTTCAATCGCATTTTTACTGCTTACCCCCGACAAATGCAATGGTTGATTGGTATATTCAGCTAATGCGACTAATCGTTGAACATCGATTTCTTCTGCAAGCGTTGGAGATCCTTTGAAACCTAAGAGGGTTGTAACAGAACTTTCATTTGATAAATGCTCACGAGAAATGCTTTTATCATCTACAAAGGCAATAATTCTCGCATTCAAATTTCCAGCATATTGTAATGCTCGTAACATTATACCACTGTCTTGGATAGATCGTTTATCATCACAAAATGCAACCGCACCACCTAATTGCATGTCATAAATTTCGTTGATCTCCTTACCTTCTCTATCTTTTGTTAATGCACCTGCTTGAAAAACAGAAACAACATTATTTTCTCCTTTCCGGATGGCATACTCAACATCAGAGCGAGTTTGAATTGTAGATTTAGTAGATGGCATCATTAGCACTCCAGTAAATCCTCCTTGAGCCGCAGCTAATTGACCACTCTTAATCGTTTCTTTTTGTTCTTCTCCAGGCTCACGAAAATTCACATGCATATCAAACCATCCCGGACTTAAAAAATCGCCCTTTCCTTCAATTATTTTTGTTTCAGAAGGAATATCGCTCGTAGCAATTTTGTCGGCTAAAATTTTATAATTTCCATTTACAATTAATACATCGATAGTCCTATCATTAAATGAAGAGGTAGGATCAGCAATTGTAACTTGTTGAATTAATAAGTTCATACTTTCTTCCAGAATCTAAGTATTAATGTTTCAGCTAATAAAAAGAATAGTGTTAGAATAATACAATATTTCCATAATGGAATTCCTTCGGTCATTTGATTTAACGTTTTTGTTAAATCAGCAGCGTTAGGTTTAAAAAATTGCATTTGATTTAAATGCGCGGCATCAGCTTTCGCAGAAATTTCATCAGTCGTTAAATACGTTAAAACTGATTCTTTACGATCATAATTAAATGCTATTAATGATGCTAACCCTTGAGCAGAATTTAATTCATATACGCCAGCTTGTGCAATTTGTCCTGAAGTATTGATTTGTATTCCTCCAGCAACAGTTCGATGAGAAGGTATTAAATCAACTTTTAAAGATTTATTTACAAGATGAAATGTTTCATCAGATCCAATAGTTACTCGATCCAATTCTATTGGTAATTCTTGTCCTAATGTATATGAAAACGCTGGTTGACGAATACTTAATAAAGCCATTTTATATAAGACCGGAACAATCATGGCGTGTCGGGCAAGATTACTAAAGCCAGGATTTAATGGAACAGTGAAAAGGTAAATTGTTCCTTTTCCAACAGTATACTCAGTTAAAAAAGGATCCCCGCCTTGTAGTTGCATCAATACTAAACGACTGGAACTTCCTTTTGATAATGGAAAATGCTTTAGTGAAACAGGATAGTCAATTGCCTCTGCAGATTTCTTATCATTATCAAATACGTCTGTAAATATTGGATTTTTCTTGTCAACTTTTTCAACTTTATCTATTGTAGAGATAACGGGCATTAATCCATCACCATTTAAAAAAGAATTATAAGTTGTTAAATCAGCAAGGCTATCAGGAAAGACAACAACAGAGCCTCCACTTTTTAAAAATTTAGTAAGCTCTTCCTTTAATCCAGAAGAAATTGTTGGCACTTCATTTAATATAACTAAATCTTGTAGTGGCAATTGAGAATAATCAACTTGACCAGATGCAGATTTATTGAAAATAAAATAATCGTCCTTACCAAAAAGTGCAGTTAAATAGGGCCCCGTTTGATGTCCATCAATACTTAAAACTTTTAATTTCTCTTTAACTTCAAAAGAAAGAAAATAAGAATCATCAAAAGTTATTGGATGATCAGTGATTTGAACTTCGGCACTTTGCCATCCTGCAGTATTAATTGTAAAATTCAAACTTGTAATAATGGACTGACCAGCAAGAATTGGTGTTGTTGCAACTGCACGTTGGCTTCCATTAACCAATAAACGTACAGGAATATTTTCAGCATCTTTATCACTACTATTGCTAATCTTTATAAATAAATTTACAGGACGATTCAATTGCACCACTGGACTTTCAAGCCAACATGAATCAATATAAATATTCGAAGATGGCTGAACAGGTAAGGCAACAACATTTAATCCTATCGTTGAATCAATTTTAATATTTTCGAAATCTGAAGTGCTTTTTTGAAAATCACTAATTAAAAATGATTGCCTTGCATCACCCTTTACTTGATTCAATGCTTCTTCTTGGCGTTTAATTACAGAAGAAAGCAATCTTGAAACTGGGGAAACTTTTACTCTATCTAATTCATCAAGAAATTCATCTTTACTAAATAATCGTTGATGTACTGCTTCGAAATCATTAGTTAATAATTGAAACTTTGCAGAAGCAGGAAATGCATTTGCTATTTCTCTTGCTTTTCGACGAGCCACATCTAACAACGTTCCTTCACGCATAACCCCTTCCATACTAAAAGAATTATCGACATAAATACTTACGGATCTATTAGCCGATCTACTAATAGCTTTACCTAATGGAATAATTGGTTGGGCAAAAGCGAGCACCAAAAAAACAACTGCTAAAATTCTACAAGCCAAAACTAATAAGTGTTTTAAACGACTTAACCGTGTGGTTTCTTCCTTTAACTCTTGTAAAAAGCGAACATTCGTGAAATAGGCTTTCTTGAATTTTCTGAAATTAAATAGATGAATTAAAATAGGAATTGCAATTAAAAAAAGTGCAAAGAGAAAGTATGGGGTTAGAAAGCTGATCACCGTTTAAGCTATTGTTTCGCGAAAATAGGCATTAAAGATCAATATGCCAATCCTACATTACTATTGGATGGCAATGTTTCTTGAAATATTTTAATGAAATTAGGAATACTTCATACTAAACATATTAAACATGAATCAAAACGAAAACCAGAAAGTGAGCTTCATAAAATTCATTGATCTTTTAAAAATAAAAATCAAAAATCCGTTTATTACTTGATAGATTTATGAATCAAATGATTAACCTTAGAGCTTATCAACATATGAATGTAGAATTCTATTCCAAAACAACACAAAGAAAGGTGTAATCATACCGTTATCTTAGGAAAAACAAGCACCTATGGCGAAGGCAATCTCAATTAAAGAAAAAGACCGTAAAATTTTTGTTCTTGATACATCAGCAATTTTATTTGATCACAATGCTTTTTTCAATTTCAAAGAACATGACGTAGCAATTCCAATTACTGTTTTAGAAGAGATCGATCGTTTTAAAAAGGGAAACGATGTAATTAATTTCGAAGCAAGAGAGTTTATCCGGAGTATTGATAAACTTTCAGGCAATTTTTCATTACAAGATTGGATTCCATTGAATGGACCTACAAAAGGTAAGTTTAGAGTATTAATGAATGAACATTCGAGTAAAATTGACGCAGATATTGTTTTTGGGGAAAAGAAAGCTGATCATCGAATTTTAAATGCAGCACTTTCTATTCAAAGTGAATATCCACATCGAAAAGTTGTTTTAATAAGTAAGGATATAAACCTTCGTCTTAAGGCTAAATCATTAAACTTAGCTGCGGAAGATTACCAAACAGGTAAGGTTAAGGATATTAGTGAACTTTATACTGGCAAATCGACTATTGATAACCTTCCTAAAAAAATAATTGATAAAATTTATCAAGATGGGTGGTGTGCATGGAAAGACATTGTAAAAGAGCGACCACAAAATAATCATTATTTTATTTTAAGAGGCAAATCGGATAATGGCTCAGCTTCTGCTCTTGGCTTTTTCAATCCTTTAAATGAGCGAATAGAAAGAGTAAATAAAGAGGCTGCAGCTGGTATTCGTCCACGTAATGCGGAACAAGCTTTTGCTATGCATGCAGTATTGAATCCAAATGTATTGC